>JBAZJZ010000010.1 GCA_041650995.1 Patescibacteria group bacterium | reverse complement strand
GAAATAAAATAAAAAACACTTGCTTGCCATGTTTCTTTATTTTTTGTTTTCTTTTTCTAAATGTTTTTTCAGTTTCAGCCAATAGTTTGCCGGATGCAGATAATGACGGTGTTCCCGACCAGGATGAAATAGAAATTTATAAAACTAATCCAAATTTGGCTGACACGGATGGAGATGGTTATAGCGACTGGCAGGAGTTAAATACGGGTTATTCCCCGTTAAATCCAAAAAGAATAAAACTGGAAGACAGCGATTATGATGGCGATGGTTTGTCTGACAGAATGGAATTGAATTTTCACACGGATTTAACAAATCCCGATACGGATGGCGATGGTTATTCAGACGGTGATGAAATAAAAGGCGGTTTTAATCCTTTAGCCGGCGATGGCGCAAAATTAGATAAAAGAATAGAAGTAAACACGCGAGCGCAGGTTTTGAGCTATTTTCTAGGAGGAGTAAAGCTCGGTAGTTTCATTGTTTCGACTGGCAAGGCCAGTATGCCGACGCCCAAGGGACATTTTACAATTTATAACAAATTTCCCAAGGCCTGGTCGTCAAGCTATGGTCTTTGGATGCCGTATTGGATGGGAATGGAATATGGTAAATTCGGCATTCATGAATTGCCAGTTTGGCCGAATGGCTATAAGGAAGGTGAAAATCATTTAGGAACTGCCGTTTCGCATGGTTGTATTCGATTGGGAACTGGTCCGGCTGAATTTATGTATAATTGGGCTGAAGTCGGCACGCCAGTGTTTATTTATTAACAATTTATATTGTCATTCTGAGTCCCGAAGCCTCGGGGCGAAGAATCCCGAGAACAACGGTCTGTTCATGAATTATGAATAACCAGAAACCACGGGATCCTTCTCCGCCGACTGGCGGATCAGGATGACACTAAATATATGATATATTCAAAAAAAGTATTGAATCATTTTAAAAATCCCCACAATCAGGGTGTGATTAAAAATGCGGATGCGGTGGGAAAAGTTGGCAACCCAGGCTGCGGAGATGTGATGAAAATTTATTTAAAAATTAAAAATAATAAAATAGAAGATATAAAATTTGAAACTTTAGGCTGCGCCGCCGCGATTGCCGTGTCTTCAGCTTTGACTGATATGGTGAAAGGCAAAACCATTGAACAATCTTTAAAAGTCACTAAAGATAAAATTGTGAAAGATTTAGGAGGGTTGCCGCCGGTAAAAATTCATTGTTCAATGCTCGGAGTTGAAGCTTTACACGAAGCAATTAAAAGTTATGAATTAAAAAATAAGAAATAAATATATGGCAGAAGCAAAAATTTTAATGAGAGGCTATACTTCAGCGGAAGAAGTGGAAACGACAGGGGAAGAAAGGACCTGCCCAACCATTACTTTGGTCAGAGATAATGGCGTGACGATTGTTGTTGACCCGGGAGTTTTGAGAAATCAAGATGATTTGAAGGACAGATTAAGGGAAGATGGTTTGAGTACTGATGATATCAATTATGTTTTTTTGACTCATTCCCATCTTGATCATTATCGCAATACCGGCATGTTTGCTAAAGCAAAAGTTATAGAGTATTTCGGCGTTTGGGACGGCAATAAGTGTGATGATTGGCGGGAAGATTTTAGCGAGGATATTAAAATTATAAAAACGCCCGGCCACGATGCCACTTCTCTTACCCTTCTGGTTGAAACGGAAAAGGGGATAGTGGCGATTTGCGGAGATGTTTTCTGGAAAGAAAATTATCCCGAGAATGATCCCTACGCTTCTGATCCGGTTAAATTGGCTGAGAGCCGGAAAAAAGTTTTGGAATTAGCTGATTTTGTGATTCCTGGGCATGGAGCAATGTTTAAAGTTAAAAAGTAAAAATAATAAATAATATGAAAAAAGAAACAAAAAATATAGAATCTAAGATTAAAAAAGTTATAGAAAAAATCCGGCCATCTTTACAGGCTGATGGCGGGGATATCAAGTTTATCGGCTGGTATCCGGAGACCGGAATTGTGCAGGTGCAATTGGTCGGCCATTGCGCGCATTGCCACATGTCGCAGATAACTTTGAAGCAAGGAGTAGAAGTGGAAATTAAAAAAGTCGTTCCAGAAGTAAAGGAAGTGATTAACGCATAAAAATATGAAAATATATTTCGATCATAGCGCTACCACGCCGGTAGACAAAAAAGTTTTAAAAGAGATGACGCCGTATTTCGGAGAGAAATTCGGCAATCCTTCTTCCATTCATGGTTTTGGCCAGGAGGTTATGGCTGGCGTTGATAAGGCCAGAGAACAGATGGCTTCCTTTTTGAATTGCGAGCCAGGAGAAGTTGTGTTTACTTCTGGAGCGACCGAATCTGATAATTTGGCTTTATTTGGGCTGATTAAGGCCTTGAAAAGTCAAGGAGTGAAAAATCCTCATGTTATTACGACTTTAATTGAACATGACGCCGTGCTTGCGCCTTGCTTGGAAATGGAAAAAAACGGCGTAGAGATTACTTTTTTGCCAGTTAAGCCTAACGGAGTGGTGGATTTAGAAAAATTAAAAAAAGCGATAAAAGAAAATACGGTTTTAATTTCTATAATGTATGTGAACAGCGAGGTCGGCAGTATTCAGCCGATTAGAGAGATCGGA
>JBAZJZ010000009.1 GCA_041650995.1 Patescibacteria group bacterium | reverse complement strand
TACATTGAGTTAAACGACACATTGCAAATAACAACCGAGCAAGGATTCCCCGGGGGGGTGTTCTAAACCTTGAAAAACACCATAAAAAACCGATTGAGACTAAAGATGTTGCTAACCAAATTTTCGAGTTTTACGGTAAACCCGGGGCGAGGATATTTCACCTGTCGCCAACCAGATGTTTTCTTGTTCACAATATTGATGGAAAATGGTTGTACTGGGGCAAGATACTTATACTTGAGCAAACGATTAATTGTACTAAAAAAGGTGTGCAGACAACTTCCGGAAAATATAAAATTATTGAAATTTACGACCCAAAATATCAGCTACAAATAACTAAACATGAAACACCAAAAGGGAAAAGCTACTTTTAGCTGGCGGACATTCAACGGTTCAATAAGATGTAAAACAATTTATTGAGAATAGAATTTAGCCGATCTCCGCTAAATTAAGTTAATTTTTTTGAAAAATATGATTGAATATATTGACATTGTTGATGGGGAAGATCGAGTAATCGGCAGAGCGACCAGGGAAGAGATTTACCAAAAACTGTTGCCTCACCGGATTGTTCACGTTCTAATTTTTAATGACAAAGGTGAGATGGCCTTGCAACTTAGAAGCGACAAGGTTTCTTTTTGTCCGAATCATTGGTCAACAACGGTCGGTGGTCATGTCCAAGCGGGCGAAAGTTACAGGCGGGCGGTAGAAAGAGAGTGTCAGGAGGAGCTGGGAGCGAAAAGCAAGCTTGAAAAATTTTCAAAAGTCTTTTTTGAACCAAAAACAGCACCAAAAAAGTTTTTAATGATTTATAAAACCGTTCATAATGGACCTTTTTATCCGGAAACGGATGATGTTACAAAGATTGATTTTTTCTCCATTGATAAAATACAGAAAATGGTTAGAGAAGGGGAAAAATTTCATCCCGAATTATTGTTTATATTGGAAAAATATTTTTTAGTTATATGAATCACGCGCTTGTCGTCATTCCCGCCTCCCTCCTTCGCTAAAGCTACGGCAGGGCACGGTCGCGGGAATGACAAGGAGAGACGGGAAGAATTGAGGGAAGCAAGGATGACAAAAAAAAGCAAAAATGACAGAAAAATGTATTTTTATCAAAAGGATATGTCCTAAATTCAATAAACAGAGGAGTTTTATTAAATTGAATATAATATAAACCTAGATTTTACTTACACAACTATTGTTGAATCTGATTGTTTTTCAGATCTTAAGGAGCATGCTAAAAAAATTTAATAAAAGTCTTGCATAAATTTAATTTATATGATACAAAGAATATGCAGTATGTTGCACACATAATCCAGGGTGCATCTGCTATCTTCACGGGTAGCTGATGCGCAAGGGGGGCGAAAGTATGCGGACGAAACCCGGGTCCTAGCTGGGGGGCGTCCCCTGCTAGGACTTTCCGAACCCTCGCCGCCGGTACCCTGTGCCGGCGGCGAGTAAAATAAATAATTACCTTTATACAGAAAAATCCCCGTCCGGGGATTTTTTGGTAGTCATAAAAAAAACTAGGAGAAGATTAAATTATTAACTGGTATTTAATAATCATTGCATTTTAACGTTCTTGTGACCAAAAGTAAGAAAAACTAATTATCAATTTTGAAGTCAATCAAAAAATTTGCATTTGCAAAAATTTTTTGTTATATAAATATTAACCCAACTAGGTTGGAGAAACGAACAGAAGCACCAAACCAGTCGTGCTGGTATGATCGGGGGAACCCGATCCCAGTCTTTCAGAGACCTGCCCGCGAAAAGGCCGAGATCGGGGCAGGATCCGCCAGATCCGTGAGGACCTGGCAAGGCCCTGAAAGGAGGACAGATCATGGCCAGGGCACCGTCGTTGTTTGTCGCTCTCGTCTAGGCACCGGCGCCGGACGTACCCCCCCCGACTAGCGCTTGGCGCTAACTCGGAGGGGCAGAAGGAGTACAGTGTCCCCCTCCCGCGACGTGTGGGAGGGGGACAGTCTTACAAAAAAGTAAACTTATATCCAAAAACTCCGCCAGTTGGCGGAGTTTTTGGTACCGGGTCCCCAAAAAAGGATCGTTATAATTTAAAATAATACTCAAATTGCTATCTCACCACCGAAAAAATTTAACAAATTATCGCGCGGGTTATATCAGATTCAGATTTTTACCCGGCACAACAAAACAACACTACGACTTCTTCTGATCCTCGGTTGATGTCTTATCGTCGCTATTCTTTTCTCCATTTTCATCGGTCACATTATCTTCATCTTCCTTGGCTTTTTCCTCAACCTCAACCGCCTCAACGTCTTCGACGACTTCAGTTTCAAGCTCTGCCATTTCTTCTTCGCTTCGTGGCGGCATCACCAGTGCGACAACTTCCTCGGGATCAGCCTTGACCTCGATCGTCTTTGGGATTTTAATGTCGGCAATCTTGATCGTATCGTCAAAAGTTTTTAGAAGTGATAAATCAACCTCGAATTCGGATACCAAATCATTTGGCAGACACTCAACTTCAAGCGCGTCAAAGTTTTTAACCAGATTTCCCTCAAGTTCAAGAACCGCCGCCGATTCATTGATAAAGGAAAGAGGGATTTCAGTCGTCAGCTTCTCGGACATCTTAACCTTGTAAATATCTAGATGGATCGGTTGGTTGGAAATGGC
>JBAZJZ010000008.1 GCA_041650995.1 Patescibacteria group bacterium | reverse complement strand
AGGATATGACGAAGCTCAAAAAGAGGAAGCTTTTAGAAAAAAAAGAGAAAAAGAGATAGAAAAAAAGGAGTAAATTCGTATGGCAGATTTAAATGAAGTACGTCTCATAGGTCGGCTAACGAGAGACCCCGAACTGCGCACCACGCAGGGCGGCGCATCCGTGTGTACGTTCGGCCTGGCTACGAATAGAAAGTATAAATCCAACGACGGCAAAATCACGGACGAAACCACGTTCGTGGACGTGACCTGTTGGGGGAAAACAGCGGAAAACGCAAGCAAATACATCAAAAAAGGAAGCCTCGTTTACCTCGGAGGCAGGTTGAAATACGACCACTGGGAAGATAAAACGACCGGCCAAACACGAACCAAAATCAGTGTGGTGGCTGAAAACGTGCAGTTTTTGGATGGAAGGTCTGCGACGCAGTCAGGAGATCAGTCGCAACCAGCAACACAGGCATCCGTAGCAGGAACAGCATGGTCAGAACCGGATTTTGAGGAACCACCGTTCTAAGGGGGAAAAATGAATGAAAGAAAGAGAAGTGGTGTTTTGCAAAAATTCCAATTCCTTGGTTTATATAAAAAAAATAAACCAAGGAATTGGAATAGGGTACTCCGATTTCAAGCCATGTCGATTTCGATATACAAAATCAAAAATTGTAAAATTATTCTTTTCAGAACCAGGAGAAAAATGGGGGAAAGATGGAAAAACTTGGAAAGTTGATAGATTCGGAAATTGGGAAGAGGAAATAAATTAGTAGAATGCTCCTCTTTATGGGGAGATTTTTTATTGAAAGGGGAAAATGTGAATTTTTTTAAAATTTGCGACAGAAAAATATACGTTAAAAAAATAAAAAAAACACTATCTGCTAATCGTAATTGTAGCAGGAGAGAAGGAATAGGATATTATGAAGAAATGCCAGGAACATTCATTCTGGAAAAAAAAGAAAAAAAATTTACACAGAAACGTTTTATATATGCGTTTGATTCGGACACATATGAAGATGAAAATGGAAAGGTTTGGGAAATAGTTGATATTGGAGCAAAAATGATATGGCAGAAAAAAAAATGAAAACGATAACAATAAACGGTCAAAAGGTTTATATTAAAAAATCACAAAACAACCTAGGAGAACGCGAGGGAATAGGGTACGACGAGGAAGGGTTCCCTGTAAAGTTTTGGGAAGGATACGATGTAGAAACATGTGGATTAGATGAAGAATTCCTTTTTAAAAAAGGAGGTTGTTGGCAAGTGTGGCGTGTTATTGATATGCAATGGACAAAATGCAATAAAACCAAAAAATCCTAATTTTTTGTTGAAATCTTCAATAAAAGATGATACAATTGTAAAAATTGTTTTGCACAAAGTCATTTTTTAATGGAGATTTTTTTTATGGATATACAAATTTTGGAAAATCAAATTGGTTTGGAAAAAATTCAATCAGTCAACGCTCGTGAGTTGCACTCAAGGCTTGGAGTCGGTCGTGACTACACAAACTGGATAAAACAACGTCTAGAGGAATGTATGGCTCTAGAACATAAGGATTATCAAGTTTACGCCAAATTTGGCGATAACCAACTTGGAGGCAGGCCATCATCTGAATATCTTATATCTGTTGACCTAGCAAAACATGTGTGTATGCTTGAGCGCACAGAACTTGGTAGACAGATGCGTCAATATTTTATTGACGTGGAAAAAAAAGCGCGTGAGATTTCCCGTCGCCCACTGACAATTAACGATCTTGCTTGCAACGCGTTCGAGGCGTACAAGAGGATTGGCGAACTCGTCCAACTCCCAGCCAGCACGATCGTATCTGAAGCCTCTAAAATTGTGGATCGCCAGTACGGTACTAATTTTGTCGAATTCACAAAAACCTCCCCTCTTCTTGACCATGTGAAGAAAAATGAGGAATTTTTAGAGCCAACCGAGATCGGGGAAAAACTCGGAATTTCGGCCATCGCCCTAAATAAAAAGCTTGCCGAGCTAGGCTTGCAGGAAAAAAATGGCTCGTCTTGGGTTCCAACGGAGCAGGGAAAGGCCCTATGTTTTGTCCATCAATGGACAAAAAGAGGGAAAAGTGGCTACAATATAAAGTGGAACGCGGAAAAGATTTGTGAAAGGGTAGGAAATGGAAAATAATCGTAATCTCACAATAAGCGATAAACTGCAACTTGTCCATGAATTCTTGACTGACAAATTTATTGGTGATTGGCTTGGAATTAGCGGTAATCAAGTTTACGCATACCGAATCGGTAGATGTCAGCCAAAAAAATTAGCCACAGAAAAAATAAATCTTCTTTACAAGGAGGCTTATTCATTTTTACAAAATATTGGATATTTCAATGGACAAAAATAACCTCGTTGCCATAATTGACACACGCGAGCAAGCTCCGCTTGACCTGGGAAAGTATGGTCTCGTGGTCGAGCGGCGTACGCTCGCGTGGGGAGATTACTCAATCCGCGGCCTGGAAAGAATCGTTACGATCGAACGAAAATCGATCGACGATTTCACGGCTTGCTGTGGCAACGAACGTAGCCGTTTCGAGAGGGAAATCCTTGCGCTGCGCGGCTATCCAGTGAAGGCGATAGTCTGTGAATTTAAGTTTTCGGATATTCTTGCCCATAACTACCGATCGAAAATTACTCCTGAGTCCGTGATCGGCTCGATCGAACGGTGGATGATGTGCGGAATACCGTTTTTAATGGCAGAGACTCCCAGCGGCGCAGCCTGGTTAGTCGCTGGGATTCTCAAAAAAGTGTATAGCGACGTGCAAAATCAACAGTTTTGGGGAGGTTAGCCGTGAATATTTTGTCG
>JBAZJZ010000007.1 GCA_041650995.1 Patescibacteria group bacterium | reverse complement strand
ATGACAAAAACTGTTTATTATCGCTGAATTTTTTTATTTCTAACGGAGTTGACTTGTCTTTATTTCTATGATAATTTTATTTATCGTTCTTTTTGTGAAACATCCCCGTCAATATTAACCGTTTTAAGAAAGGAAAAATACCGTGGAAAATTTAAAAGTAACCGTAGTCGGCGCTGCTGGCAGAATGGGAAGCTTGATTGTTCAGCTGATCAAGGAAGCCGATGACGTCAGTTTTTTTGGAGCGGTTGAGAAGGAGATATGCCCGATGCCGGGGGCGGAGAGAACATTCTTCTCTTCCACGTCTAACATTATTGCCTTGCGGGAGATTTTTCAGGAATCTGATGTTATTATCGATGTCAGCTCTACTGAAAATATCGGGGAACGCATTTCTCTAGCGGTAGAGCTTGGGAAAGCCTTGGTGATCGGCACGACCGGCTTGTCTGAGGACGAGAAGAATTGTCTCAGGAAAGCCGCCGAGAAAATTCCCTGTGTTCTGGCGCCGAACTTCAGTGTTGGAGCCAATTCGATTTTTGAGTTGGTGGCCAGGGCAGCAATGCTTCTGGGGTCAGAATATCAGATTGAGATTGTTGAAGCTCACCATGATCAGAAAAAGGATGCTCCCAGCGGTACGGCCAATAGATTGGCGGAAGTTATTGCTGGCGTCAGGGAGCAGGAACTGGAAGATGTCGCTTGCTATGGTCGGCATGGAATGGGCAGTTCTCGACCGAAAGGTCAGATTGGCATCCATTCTCTCCGCGCGAGCGATGTGGTGGGTGAACACACGATTATTTTTTTTGGCAGGGGAGAGCGGGTTGAGTTGGCGCATAAGGTTACTTCCCGCGTTGCTTTCGCCGAAGGCGCGGTTCGGGCGGCGCGATGGGTCGTGAAGCAGAAGCCGGGCCTTTATGACATGCAGGATGTCTTGGGCCTGAATCCGAAAAAAGAATATGTTGCAGATGTTTTTTCCGTCGCCGAAGTCGCCAGTATTCTTCGCAAATCCAAAAAATGGGTTTATCGAAATATGGGCGTGATACCAGGGTCATACAAGTTGGGAAGGAGGATTTTCTTCGATCAGAAACTTTTCGAATCTGGCCTTAAAAATATGGCCAGTCATCTTGCAGATACCGCATCCTGATAGCATGCGAGTAATCGGCACAGTAATAAGAGGCGGGCAGAAATGTTCGCCTTTTTTATTTGACCAAAAGGCCGAAAAAAGATAAGATAGAGAGAGCTAAAAGCAAGCATTTTGCTTTATTTTTATTTAATTTTTAAACACAAAAATTGGATATTAGGATTAATTTATGACTAACATACGCAATTTCTGCATCATCGCCCGCCTTCGCTGAAGCTTCGGCGGGGCAAGCCCATATTGACCACCCGCCTTCGTCCCGAGCCTTCGGGACTTCGGCGAGGCGAGACTCAAATAATTCACGAAAAAAGATTTTATGACGAACATACGCAATTTCTGCATCATCGCGCATATTGACCACGGGAAATCAACCTTGGCGGACCGGATGCTGGAAATTACCGGTACAATTGAAAAAAGAAAAATGAAAGATCAGGTTTTGGATCGGATGGATTTGGAAAGGGAAAGAGGAATAACCATCAAATTACAGCCAGTAACCATGGAATATGACGGCTATGTTTTGAATTTGATAGATACGCCCGGCCACGTGGATTTTTCTTATGAAGTTTCCCGTTCTTTGGCAGCTGTAGAAGGGGCAGTTTTACTCGTGGATGCTTCGCAGGGAATTCAGGCCCAGACTTTGGCTAATTTATATTTGGCCATGGAACAGAATCTGACAATTATCCCTGTAGTCAATAAAATAGATTTGCCGGCTGCTGACATTCCTAAAACTAAGCAGGAAATTATAAAATTAATCGGCTGCAAAGAAGAAGAGATAATTTTGGCTTCAGGCAAGACCGGAAAAGGAGTAGACGAAATTTTGAAATCAGTAATAAAAAATGTGCCGGCGCCGAAAGAGGCAGCCGACGCGCCCTTGCGAGCTTTGATTTTTGATTCCAATTATGATGAGTATAAGGGCGTGGTAGCTTATGTAAGAATTGTTGACGGAGAAATAAAAAAAGGAGAAAAAATTTGCTTGCTTGCTACCAAGGCAAAAAGCGAGGCTTTGGATACGGGGATATTCAAACCGGAATATAAATCAAAACCGGAATTAAAAACCGGCGAGATAGGCTATATTGTCACCGGCTTTAAAGAAGTGAGCGAATGCCGGGTCGGCGATACCATTTCCAATATCAAATCTATTGATTCCAAATTAGAGCCTCTGCAGGGCTACAAAGAAGTAAAGCCGATGGTTTTTGCCGGAGTTTTTCCGCGCGAGGGCAGCGATTTTAAAGACTTGCGAGAGGCAATGGAAAAATTAAAATTAAATGATGCCGCCTTGAGTTATGAGCCGGAAAGTTCCGAAGCGCTAGGTTTTGGCTTTCGCTGTGGTTTTTTAGGGCTTCTTCATTTGGAAATTTTTCAGGAAAGATTAAGAAGAGAATATGGGCTGGATTTGATTGTGACTCTGCCCAGCGTAGCTTATAAAGTTTATAAAACAAATGGAGAAGAAATTTTTATCCGCACTCCCCAGAAATTACCGGACCAAGCAGAAATAAAAAAAATAGAAGAGCCTTGGGCGACATTAGATATAATTTCCCCTAAAGATTATATGGGAAGTATTATGGAATTAGCGAGAAGCAAGAAGGGGATTTATAAAAATACAGAATATCTTGATGAAGACCGGGTGATTCTCCACTATGAAATACCGATGGCGGCGATTTTAACGGATTTTTATGATAAGATAAAAAGTGTTAGTTCCGGCTACGCTTCTATCAATTATGAATATATAGATTATCGCGAGGCTGATGTGGTGAAGATGGATATTTTGGTGGCCGAAGAAATGGTAGAAGCTTTATCAATGATTGTCTATCGGGACGAGGCTTTTCGCGAAGGCAAAGCGATTGTAGAAACTTTGAAAGAAACTTTGTCCAAGCAGATGTTTGTTTTGAAATTGCAGGCCATGATCGGAGGCAAAGTTATTGCCGCGGAAAGATTATCGGCGATGAGGAAAGATGTGACCGCCAAGCTCTACGGCGGCGATGTGAGCCGGAAAAGAAAGCTGTTGGAAAAGCAGAAGAAAGGCAAAAAGAAAATGATGGCGGCCGGCAAAGGAAGCGTGGAAATTCCTCCGGAAACGTTTATTAGGATTTTAAAAAGATAAAAATATGAAGAAAAAAACATTTCATCGGATAATTTGGATATTTATATCTGCCATAGTTATCTTTACCATGGTGATCTGGACAATCGGCATAGCTTTTATGTAATTTAAATTTTATGGGAAAGATTTGGCAAGTGCTGCCGCCAATCAGCAACGATTTTATTGATCTGCATTCCGAATACGATCGGATTTTTTTGCAGCTGCTTTTTAACCGCGGCCTTAAGGAAAAAAGAGAAATAGAAGAATTTTTAAATTCCGATTTCAAAACGATTCCGGAGCCTTTTTTGTTTAAAGATATGGGGTCTGCCGTTGATTTGATAATTGAGCATATAAAAAAACAAAGTAAAATTTTGGTTTATGGAGATTATGATGCGGACGGAGTCACTTCCTCCGCTCTCTTGGTGGAAATTTTAAGAATTCTCAAAGCCCCGGTGGATGTTTATATTCCTGACCGAGTAAGCGAAGGATATGGTTTGAATAAAAAAGCAATTGAAGAATTCGCGAAAAACAATATTAAATTAATTATCACCGTGGACGGAGGCATTCGCGATAAAGATGAAATTAATTTTACTAAAGAGAAAGGTTTGGATGTTATTGTCACTGATCATCATGTCGCTCCGGAAAAGGAAGATTTGCCGGAATGTTTGATAATTAATCCCAATGTCAAAGACGAAACCTATCCATCTAAAAATTTAGCCGGTGTCGGAGTGGCTTATAAGCTAGCAATTGCCATAATCGCCAAAGCGAAATTGCCGGAAGAAGCCAAGGAAAAATTAAGAGAGCAAATTCTTGATTTGGTGGCGGTTGGCACGGTGGCGGATTGTGTGAGCCTCTTGGGCGAGAATAGAGTATTAGTAAAAGAGGGTCTCAAAATTTTAAATAAAACCAAGAGAATAGGATTGCAAAAATTAATAAAAAAAGCCCAAATTAGCGGGAAGCTTGAATCTTGGAATATTGGATTTCAGCTCGGCCCTCGCCTCAACGCCGCCGGCCGGATGGAGCATGCCAATACTGCCTTTGGGCTGCTTATAACGAAAGATGAACAAGAAGCAGAAAGCTTAGCTGAGAAACTTAATGAAAAAAATATTGACCGCCAAAGAATTACCGAAGAAATAATGGCCGAAATAGAAAAACAAATTTCTTCTGAGAAAAAAGAAGAAGATTATATAATTATCGGTATTTGCCCTTTGCGCAAAGAAGATGAATCAGAAGTTTGGAATGAAGGCGTGATTGGCCTGGTGGCGGGAAAGCTTTGCGACAAATACTATCGTCCGGTTTTGGTGATTACTGAAGCTGAAGATGGATATAAAGGCTCTGGCCGAAGCATTGAAGAATTTAATATCGTTGCCGCCGTAGAAGAAGCAAAAGAATTTTTGGAAAAATATGGCGGTCATCCGGCAGCTTGCGGTTTTTCTATAGCTTCCTCCAGTTTAGAAAAATTTACTGCCAAAATGCGCGAAGTGGCGGCGAGAGAATTGGCGCAAATTAATCTTCAGCCAAAATTAAAAATAGAAGCGGAATTAGACTTAAATAAAATAGGGGACGAGCTCCAAGGGAATATAGAAAAATTTTTGCCTTTTGGCCAAGACAACCCGCAGCCAAGATTTTTGACAAAAAATGCGCAGATAAAAGATATTATGAATATGGGAGTAGACGGCCAGCATGTGAAATTCAGATTTAATGGTTTTTGGGCGATTGCTTTTGGGCGAAGCGAGGAATGGAAAGAGTTTAAAATCGGCGATAAAGTTGATATAGTTTATTATATAGAAAGAAATGAATTTAATGGTCGGAGTGAAGTGCAGATGAAGCTGGTGGATATCAAATTGACAATTAACAATTGACAGTTAACTTTTGACTTTTGACATTACACTGTCATTGCGAGGAGCGTAGCGACGAAGCCCTGCCTGCCGGCAGGCAGGAATCTCTGGTTCAATGGCACGAAGTCTAATTTTATTAAACGGTTATTATCAATATTTACTATGGATAAATTAACAATTTTTACAGATGGCGGCGCTCGTGGCAATCCTGGACCGGGCGGGATTGGGGCGGTGATTTATGATGAAAATAAAAAGAAGATAGCGGAGATTTCGGAATTTCTCGGACATTCCACCAACAACCAAGCTGAATATAAAGCGGTAATCGCGGCCATGAAAAAAGCTAAAGAATTAAAAGCGGAAATCTTGGAGTTTTTTTTGGATAGCGAATTGGTAGTTAAACAGCTGAAAAGAGAGTACAAAGTAAAAAATCC
>JBAZJZ010000006.1 GCA_041650995.1 Patescibacteria group bacterium | reverse complement strand
GCAGAGAAAGAATTAGAAGCGGCTAAAATTGAAAAACAAAGGGCCTTAGTAAAGGCTGCAGAGAGATTTCAGGTTTCCAAGGTTGACGCAAAATCAATTTTGGTTTCCGGGCAGGCTAAAGGAGAAGGTATGGCCAAGACAATCAAAGCTATAGCCGACGAAGCGCAGCTGCCTGTCAAAGATGTTGTTGAATATCTCCGACAGTTGAGTTTCTTTGAGACTATAAGAGGTAATAAGGGTGTGATAATTTCTTCTCCTAACGGCCAGGCAGATGAGCCTGCAGCTTTCGGTGCTAAAGTAGCAGCTGGGTCGCAGCTTGCCAATGAAAGCCTTAAAGGAGCAGAAGTTTCTGATATTCAAGCATCTGGAGGTGAATGAGAAATGAAAAATCTTACTCCTCAGAAGAAAGAAACGCCGGCAGAAGAAAGAAGGGAGAGAGAAGATCAAAAAAATTTTTTTTTCTCTTTCCTGAAAAGCAGAATGAGCGACGAGGATTTTCGCAAGAAGACAATTAATGTTTTTTTGAATCTTTTTTTCCTCATGATCCTTGCTCTTCTTTTAGACAAGGTCCTGAAAGCACATGTCTTTCTTCGGCCTTGGTTTTTTAAACTCATCGCCTGTTCCGCGCTTCTTCTTTTTTTCAATATTTTGGAAGACAAGAAGTTCAAGATCCATAATGCAGTGAGAATTTTAACAGTTTTACTCATCGTTGTGTCTATCTGGTTTTCTCAGGATCGAGTTGATTTGGTGCGTTGGGTTTTGGGAAAATCAACTTTTTCCTCCGCCCCTCAGCCGTCCAAACAGCGGGAAACCGTCCTTGAGCGGACACTGATTGGCAAAGGCTACCAAGATGACGGAGCAGTATTCGCTGCCAAATTCGGGGCTGAGATTAAACCTGGCTATAAGGTTTCTTTGGTCTCGGAAAATGGAGAAAAATTCGATGTATCGTGGAACGGGAATTGGGTTACGAAAAACGGTGCATTCGAGTTTATTAGCGAATGTCAGGAAAATAGCGACTTTTTCATAGTCGCAAAAGATAGCTTGAAAGTTGTGCTGAAGATTCAAAAATCAGTGCAACTTCCGAAACAAGAGCATCTTGTTGCCTCGAACAATTAAGAGCAACGGATGCCATTATTGAAGAAGGGGAATTTCATTCTGAATTCCCCTTTATCTTTTTATAAAAATTTGGTATAGTTAAAATATAAATAATTTTTAAAAAAAGTATGAAAATATTTTATGTATTTGCGATATTAATGTTTATGGTGTTTCCATTTTTTTCTATGAGAGCGGCAAATATGCCAGCAACTGCAACTAAATGCACGGGTGGAGTTTGTCTCGACAACCCTCTTGGCGAAAATGTTACTCCGGAAATTTTTATTGGGAAAATCATTTTAGCTGTCTTGGGAATTGTCGGGTCATTGGCATTAGTGATGTTTATTTACGGTGGGCTTACCTGGATGACGGCTTCCGGAAATTCAGAAAAAGTGGAAAAAGGAAAAAATATAATAATTTGGGCAGTGATTGGTTTGGCGGTTATTTTCATGTCCTATGCGATGGTAAGGTTTGTGTTTACGAGTTTGGGCGGCGCTACTTAAAAAAAATTTAATCAAAAATATTTAAAACAGTTCCGAATACTCGGGGCTGTTTTTGTTTTTGGAAAAATTTTGCCTGTCTATTTTTGATAGTGGGGAGATTTAAAAGGTTTTTGACTTTTATTAATTTCTAAAATATAATAATGTATCGGTCATAAATAAATTGTTCTTTTCAAAGGAGATGGGAAATTGAGGGTTGAGAAAACGAAAAAGATTTTTTTTATTCCCGGAATGTGGAGCAGTGGAGATGTTTTTTCTGAATATTTACAGTTTGCGAGTAAGAGGGGCTACGAGGGCGAAGTAGCAGAACTCTATCGCGGGCAGGAAGACAAATTTGCTGGCTTGGGCAGAATCGGACTTTCTGACTACGTAGAGCAGGTGGGAAGAGATATAAATATTCTTTCTAGGGGAAAGAAATATTTTGTTCTCGGCCATTCTCTCGGCGGGCTGATTGCTATGATAGCGGCCAGCCGGAAAATAATTCAACCAGAAGCCATGGTTTTGCTTATTCCGGCTGCACCTCGGGGAATACCAAGCATGACAATTTCCGTCATGCGAAGTTTTTCTCAAATCTTCGCTAAAACCCTTTGGCGGCGGGAACAAGCCAGCATCAGTTTCGCCAAAGCCTGTTATGCATTCTTCGAGCTGGTGCCAATTTGCCACCGCTGGCGGATATTTCAAAACTTCGTACCGGAATCAAGCCGGGTAATAGAAGAAGTTGGATTGTGGTTTTTTGACAAAACAAAGAGTTCGGAGGTTATTGGACAAAACATCAGTTGCAATGTTTTGGTTATTGCCGCCACCCAGGACAGAATAATTCCGGCTAAAGTAGTGAAAAAAACTTTTCGAAAGCTAGATCGGGAAGTTCCCATTGGCTTTCGAGTTGATTATCGGGAGTTTCCTCATGCCCATTGGATTTTGTCTGAACCGGGCTGGGAAGAGGTAATCGGTTTTATTCTCTCTTGGCTGGAAGAGGATTTTTCTCCTTCTTCTTGACAAAACAAAGAGTTTTTGTTAATATTCAAGTATTGATTAACTTGATCATTTTCTCAACAGAAAGGAGGTGATTGCGATGTTGAGAAACTTCCGCAATTATACCCTGGCTTTCGGCCAGCAGATCGTTATGATTATCATCGCTTTCAGCCTCCGGATATTTCACCGGCCTGCCCATCCTCAGAAAAACGCTGAAAGGACTGCCAGCCGAGTCCGCAATCTGAAGACAGCTTAATGCCGTCTTCTCCATTATGCGGGCGTTCTCCCTTGAACGCCCGTTTTTTTATTTATAAAATTTTTTACTTTGGCGGGCCCTTAATGTGATAGATTTTCTAAAAATGAATTTTAAAATAAGGGGGTATTAATTGACATTTTTTGATATTTATGCTAACTTTTTAAATCAGCTTTTGAAATTATCTTACTGTTGACCCCAAAAAACATTAACTCAAAAAGGAGGAAGTAATGAGAAAGCCGGTTCTTTTTATGGTTATCATTTTAACTCTGGCGGCTGCCAACGTAGTTGACGCTGCTGGCGTTAATCGCCTGGGCGGAGTCGGACCGCGTGCGGCCGGAATGAGCGGTGCCTATATGGCAATAAGCGATGATGCTTCCGCTTTTTATTATAATCCGGCTGGACTTTCCAGAACAAAGGGCGGATATGCTTTTGTCGGAGTTGAATCAATAACTCCGGAGTTCAGCTATCAACTTCCTTCAATTCTCGGCGGATTTTCCGAAAATTCAAAAAATGGAGTTATCTATTCTTTCCCGTTGATCGGAGTTTCACATTCCGTCGGTGACTATTTTTCCATCGGCCTCGGCATCAATAGCCCCTATGGCCTTGGTGCGAAGTTCAAGGGCGATGCGTCGCATGGTTTTCCGCAGACGGAAAATTTTATCGGCTTGACTGATTTTACGCCTGCAGTTTCTTTTCGGCCTGCGGATAATTTTTTCTTTGGTTTGTCAGCGAATATCGGTTATGGTTCGCTGAAAAGCAAAGCGCCCTTTAGCGTCGGCGGACAAGTTTCCGGAATATCCGATAGCCGGGCAAATGGCTGGGGAATCGGCGGGACATTGGGTTTTATCTGGCAGGCATCGGAAAAAGTGGATATAGGATTTTCTTATCGCACCAAGACGAAAGTCAGTTTGGAAGGCGATACGAAATTTACCACCGTTATTCCCGGTCTGACTGAAGACAATTTTCAATCAAGCTTTGTTTTTCCGGCTCGCCTGACAAGCGGAGTAGCAATTTGGCCGGCGGAAAAATGGCTTCTGGCCTTTGACGCCAATTGGTATGACTATTCCGGCGTCCGTTCTCTGGATATTGATTATAAAAAGTTGCCGGATGAAAAACAGATGCTTGACTGGAAGAATAATTATAGCTTGCATTTCGGCGCGGAGTATCATCTATTTGAAAAAATATTTTTGCGCGCCGGCACTGGCTATCAATCTTCAGCCGCACCGGATGAAACCGTCAGTTCTCTGACTCCGGATGTTAGCGGCTGGGATATGACTTTCGGTCTCGGCTACCAATGGGATAATTTTTCTTTTGATGGAAGTTATATCTACGCTTGGGGAAACCGGGAAGTCGGTTTGGCTGCCGATCGAGTTGCTCCCGGAGAATATGAAGCCAAGATCGGGTCTTTCGCTCTTGGTCTGAGCTATAACTTTTAAATAAAGTCGTTCTTTTCTAAGAAGGCAGAGAAATCCGCCTTCTTTTTTTTAATTTTTGTTCAAGAAATGATTAAGGAAATAACTTGACAAAATAAGAATTTCTGGTAAAATATTGGAAGATAAATTGAGTTCATTTACATATAAAAGCATATTTTTCTTTCATTTTTTATTAAGATCTAAAGGAAGGAGGAGTATGGTGAAAAGAAGACGCAAAAGCGGTTGATAGAATCTTTCCGTATTTTAATTTTTTCGTTCCATTAACAAGAAAGTGGAGGGACGATCAATGAAAAGATTCATGGTTGCTTTATCTGTCCTGGCTATTGTTTTTTTCGTGGCCGGGTGCATTTTCGGCAATGATGACAGCAACAGCGAGGGAGACAAGAGAATTGATGTCGGCAAATCCCTGGCGGGCACATGGAGTCGATATGGCTCAAACAACACCACTTATCATGTGGTGAAATTTTTTACCTACAATTCAGATCTGGCAGTTGGAAATTTCCAAAAGCGTGATTATACCGTCAACAAAGACGGCAGTCATACCCAGACATGGACCGGCTCCGGTCAGTATATGATCGAACTGAAAGAAGACGGATATGAGGAAGATATGATCTCTCTCAATTTCTGGGACGCGTATGGCAATTTGATAACGACAACGAGCTATGCGTTCTCTCTCAACGGCAATAAGCTCACCCTGAGCGGGGATGTTTATGCCAAAGAATGATTTTTCGGCGAATAAGGAGGCGGAATGATAAACCGCCTTCTTTTTTTAATTTTTCGGCACCCCGCCTTTGTCAATTTTTGGCAAGATGGGTTTTAAAAAACAGGGGGAATGCTTCAAGAAGTTTGACTAAAGAAGATTGGTATGATAATTTTATTTATTGCTCATTTAATTTTATTTCAAAGGGAGGTAAATATGAAATTCTATATAATGGAGCGGGGAATCTGGGAAAAAATCTCAGCTTCGGAAAGAAGGGATCATGCTACCTTCTTTGCGGCTGGGAATAAGCGGAGCTTGAATAGTCGGGTAAAAGTTTTTTCCGGTAAGTATGCCAATGACACCAAAATCAGAAGACTGGAAAAAATCTTAGCCGCCTCTGAAAAAAAGTTGAGAATTAAAGTTTGCGGACCGGTTATCTTTTTTGGCCGCCCGGTGGGGATAGAGCAAATTGGCGGAAATAATTGGGATCGGAAGGGCGACAGTTATTTAAAAACAGAAATAGTCCCCGGCAAACTTTATTGCTATTCCTGGGTTGCAAACAGCTCAGACAAAAATCCCATCTGCGTTTCCTTTGAAATTCTCAAAGAGAAAAAGAAGAAAAAATAAGGGCTGAAGAACAAAATATTTTTCGGTCCTTTTTTAATTGTTAAGGAAGAATCCCCCTCGCCCCCTTTGACAAGGGGGAGATTTGGCAGAAGGTGGCGTGCCCCCTTGATAAAGGGGGTAAGGGGGATTATATTAATAAGAGAGATATTATTATCAATAATATGGATTGCGATTATTTGCCGTATAATAAAAAGTTAAAAGAAAGATCTCGGGAATTGAGAAATAATATGACCGCCGCGGAAAAGAAATTGTGGTATGAGTATTTAAGAAATTATAAATATATATTTTTAAGGCAAAAACCGATTGATAATTATATTGTTGATTTTTTTTGTTCAAAATTGAAACTAGTTATAGAAATTGACGGTGAAACGCATATTACAGAAGAAGATAAAAAATATGATAAAAGGAGAACAATGATATTAGAAAAATACGGCTTGAAAGTTTTGCGTTTTTGGAATTATGATGTTTTAAACGGGGTTGAAATTGTTGGCGAGATGATAGAAAGGGAGATAGGAAAAATTGAAAAATCTTTTTTAAGGAAAAATCCCCCCAACCCCCTTTATCAAGGGGGAGACAATCCCCCCAACTCCCTTTGACAAGGGGGAGATAAAATCCCCCTTACACCCTTTAATAAGGGGGTATATAATATAATTATGGAAATAGATTTGGAATTGCTCTCAATTCAAAACCCTTGGTGGACGCAGGTAGGAAGCGGGGAAAGGGTTATTAAGAGCTTAAAATTTGATCCGGTTATAGAATTTTTTGAGCGCCAGCCTTTTCGACAGGAGCCGAAAATTTTGGCTGAGTTTAATTTTAAAAAAGATGCCATCTATACTCTTTACGGCGGGCGCGGAAGCGGTAAGACTACGATTTTAAAGCTTTTGATAAAAAAATTAGCAGAAGAAAAAAAGGTTGATCCGGATAATATTTTTTATTATTCCTGCCACAATTTAGAA
>JBAZJZ010000005.1 GCA_041650995.1 Patescibacteria group bacterium | reverse complement strand
CAGATTTGCCACCACCTACGAGCCAATCAGGAGCACCATCTTCCACACCTGTAAGGATTGGGGCAATAAACGTTGATACGGCTGCGCCCGCACTGCGAGTTGGAAGCGGAGCTTAAGAATATCAGTCCAGAAACATATATTTCCCTTCTTTTTGTTGTAGCCGTGTGGGCTTGCAGCCTGCCCGGCTTTTTTTTGTTGGATATATTTTTCTTGCAATTCCTTGCAAAAGTTGGTATACTATTGTAATAAAATTGTTCTTTTACAAAGGAAAAATATATGGGAAAAATCATGGAACACACAAGGATAAACGGACTTAGAACCAAAAAAGATGGCTCAAAAGTCCAAACTGTAAGCTACGATATTCCCGTTGAAATTGTTGAAAGATTGGAAGAAATAAAAGAAAAAACGGGAATTTCTAAAAATTTTTTAGTCGCTAAGGCATTGAAATTATTGATACTTAGCGAAAGTGATAAAAATAATTAAATATTTTTACAAGTTTTTACTTGCAAAAATTTAAAAGGTATGGTATACTGTAAGTACAAAAGTGAGAGAAAAAAAGTTGACTCTCACTAAACCAAAAACCGAAACAAAAAAAAATAAGGAATGAAACTATGAGTAAAGTAGAAATTAATGAAAGTGGAATATTAGCGACAGTACATTTTTCCGAGCTAGATGGAAACGGCGAAGAATACACTCCTGAAAAAATAGTCATCGTGAGTTACGATGACGAGTACAAAAACGGCATCGGCCACGATAGTGACGGGAATGCCGTGAAATTTGACGACGAAAGTTTTGAAACAGTATCGGAGGGAACAGAATGGGAAAACGCGGTACACGGAACGAAATTCGTGGTAACACACGGCTTGGAGTGGGAAGAGGTTGAAGAAGAGCCTGAAGGCGTTGAGGATGAGGATGATGACGAGGACGTTGAAGATGATGACGATGATGAAGATGCTGCTGATGAAGGATTTATATGTCTAAAACAAAACGGGAAACAAGAAAAGCACGAACTGTTTAGAGAGTGGACAGAAAAAGAATGGGCAAAAAACCATGTTTGCTTGAAAGCAGACGCTATAATAGTAGAGTCGGAGGATGGGAAAACTTTCGAGACGGCATATGTCGAAAATTATGGATGGATAGCTGTAGAATCTCAAGAGTAAGTAGTACGTCAAAGAATAGAAACACAGCAACCGCCTACGGACCAACGCCGTAGGCTTTTAGGAAAGGGAAAATCATGGAAAAAGAAAAAATATTGGCTATTTTGGCCGAGAGAATTGTTGAAATTGAGAGAAAAAATTATCCCAAAGCCGACGAAATGAAGCGAGAGCTTCAGGAAAACGGAGTCATGATCTACGACGTGAAACATCCCGTTTCTTGTGAACGATTCACTTTTTGGCAGAAAGACGGCGTGACGACGATTTTCCCACATGAAGTTTCTCCAGAAGATTACGCGCTATTGAAAAGCGCGATCAAGGCAAAGAAGGCAAAGAAATAGTATTTTCCCCGATGTGCGAGATCGGGGGACGGATTTTTGATCCGTTTTTTTAACAAATTTTTTTGATTTTTTTTTGAAAGGGATTGAATATGAGTAAAGAAAAATATGAAGAACTAAAAAAACTAAGAGAAAAATACAACACTTTCTCTTCTCTTATTGAAGAAGATTTTGTGAAACGTGCCGATTTTATAGCCCGTGAAATTTCGCAAGAAAGAGACCCAAGCATTTGTGAAGTGCTTGGGAAGACAATTATATATAACTGTGGAAGTGAAGAATCACTATCAGAATTTTTTCCAGACTGCAAAGTCTCAGAGGGAAAAGGGAATTGGATTGGAGGCTATTTTAGCGTAGGATTCGATATAGAAAAAGAAGGAAAAAAAATCACTCTCTATATCGAAGGAGAAACTTACGAATCTGTAACAAAAGCATGGATAGAGTAGCATTTCTTTGCCAGGCGGCGCAGCCTGGCGATTCGCTTGCAGCGTGCAGGCGATTTTTTTTTTGCCCATATTTTTTTTTACCACGCAAAATTTTGCTGCACTTTCCGCCTGCCGGCGAGGCTACCCTCCCCAAAATTGTTGGTTTACCACGTCCGCGTACACTTTTTTGAGAATCCCCGCCACAAACCAGGCTGCTCCGTCGGGAGTCTCTGCCATTAAAAACGGGATTCCCGAAATAATCCATCGTTCGATCGAGCCGACCACGCTTTCAGGAGTAATTTTTGATCGATAGTTATGGGCAAGAATGTCGGAAAACTTGAACTCGCAGACTATCGCCTTCACCGGATAGCCGCGCAGCGCAAGGACTTCCTTCTCGAATCGTCCACGCTCTTTTCCACAACACGCCGTAAAATCGTCTATCGACTTGCGTTCTAGTGCCACAAGTTTTTCTAGCCCCGCTAGGGAGTAATCACCCCACGCTAACGTTCCCTTAACCGTTTCCAGTCCAAAATCTTCCAGCCTCAACGGCAGTTGCTCGCGTGTGTCAATTACGGCCACGCATTTTTTTTCTTTCACAAAAAATTCCTTTCGATAAAAAAAGCGTGCAGGTCGCACGCTATGGCTTATTGGCAAAGAAGGTGAATCCTTGTGAGTTCGCCCCACTTATAAATCGGGTCGCCCCACATCTTTATTTGCTCCACGTTGATTGAAAAAACCTTTACGTTTTTTTCAACATGGTCAGCATCTGGGAAAAACGCTGGTTGGAGAAAAACGTATTTTGTGTAGTGTCCGGAATACATTTTCTCTTCATACTCTTGTCGAGCAAGATAGAAAACAAGAGTTTTCTTCTTTTCTTCAGTTGGTAAATTTTCTAGTTCGTAAATTTTTGTTGCCACAATTTTTGTTGCCGTGGGGAAATTTTTTACAATTTCTTTAAAGTATAGCGCTTCCTCCTCTTGGCGAGGGGCGTCAACGACCTCTACTATCCAATCAAGAAAAGTCCCCTGGATAAACTCGTCGCATTTTTCAGTTTTTTCTAGAAGCGATCGAAAAATTCGACTCGTTTCCCACTTTTTTAAATTGTTCAGTGGACAATCGCTTGTCCCACTTGTTGATGTACTGCTTCTTGGCATTTTTTTTCTCCTAAAAAAGCGTGCAAGTCGCACGCTATAAGCTGTTACTTTACGATCATTATTTTTGAAAAATCAGGGTAATCCCCGTCAATTCTTGGACTTAGAAAAATTATTCTTTCTTGTGGAATTCCGAGAATTGAAGATTTTGTGTATCTTTTCCAGTTCCTTCTCTCTACATTGTAGAGTCTTGCGATTGCTCTTGAATCGCCACAAAATTGATCAGGAACAACTATGAAAATTGGCTCTATTCGCTCCATTTTTTTTCTCCTTAGAACGGTGGTTCCCCAAGGTAAGGGTCTCCACTCCAAGCGTTTGGCGGTGGCGGTGTTTCTGACGATGCCGCGGGCTGGCCAGCCGTCGCAGACTGTTTGTCGCCAAAATCCAAAAACTGTACGCTTTCAGCCACCACGCTTAGTTTGTTTCGCTTTTGGCCTGTCTGTTTGTCATCCCAACTTTCGAATTTTAGGCGGCCACCGACGTATATCAGCCTACCTTTTTTCATGTATTTGCTGACGTTTTCCGCAACTTTCCCCCAACAAGTTATGTCTACGAACGTGGTTTCGTCCGTAATCTTGCCGTCGTTAGCCTTGTACTTGCGATTAGTGGCCAGGCCGAACGTGCAAATTGATGCGCCGCCTGGCGTGGTGCGCAATTCGGGGTCTCTCGTTAGACGGCCAATTAGACGCACTTCATTTAAATCTGCCATACGAATTTACTCCTTTTTTTCTATCTCTTTTTCTCTTTTTTTTCTAAAAGCTTCCTCTTTTTGAGCTTCGTCATATCCTCTTTTGTATCCGTCACGAAAGCCGGCGTTGTACGGACTTAATTCTCTATTCCCTTTCAACAACATTTCTTCCATGTGTTGTAAGATTTTTTCTTCAAATTTGGCTCCATGTTCAAAAAACATGTTTTTTCCTTAAAAAGCCCCTTGCGGGGCGGCTTAATCTTGTGACTGCGTCGGCATTCCAGCCAGCAACGACGCCGGAGGAATTTCTTGCAACGATGCTTGCAACTCAGATTGTGCTTCTGCGTCTTTAGGAGCAAGCCTTTCGAGCAATTCAGATGCTGTTTGTGGCTGGTATTTTTTGGGGTACTTTTCCAATAGTTTTTCCCCAATCTCGCGGAGCGCTTCCGGCCAATTCTGACCAGTTGCCCATCGATGAATTACTGCTCTAGCTTTTGTTTGCTTTCCTTGCGAAGCATAAAACAAAGTTTCATCCACGGCCAGGCGTTCAAACGAAAGTTTTTTTCCCTGCAAATCGGGGGGTAGATAGCAGTCCGGAACGTCCTCAAATTCCCACTTCTCCGAAGATGGATCGGGGAGAACGGGCGTGGGTGGTGGTTCGCGAGGTTCTGAAACTTTGGCCATGGCGGCCTGAGCCATCGGCATTTCTTCCGTGATATAGATTCCACGAAGAACGTCATCGAATGCAAGACGTAAAGCGTCAGCAATAGCGCACTTGCGAAGCATCTGCAAAGGCTGCTTTTTCCATTGGGGGTTTGGTTGGACGGCTTCGGAGTAATAGCGAATCGTCCAACACGCTTCACGAAATACCTTCCGGAAAACCCCGATTTTGCAGGCGAAAGGAGGTTTTTCCTCTGTCCAAAGTTCCTTCCAGACTCCGTCAGGCCCACAAAATAATGCTTGTGTCATTCCTTCAAATTGACCAGTTTCCTGGCATTTGGCCAAAATATTGTGGTACGATGTCAGGAAACATACTTTTCCACCAAACTTCGAGAAATAGATTTCCTGGCTTGCAAGGCTTACTCCGCGCGCTTTACAGAAGTTTAGGTACATCCAAAATTCGTCATCTGTACCATCCTTAGCATAAGTTCGTTTCAAAAGTGACCATCTTTCTGGACTCATTTCTTGCGATATTGCCATCGCGTTTTCTTGCTTTATAGTTAAATCGTTTGCCATTTATTTTACCTCCCGGAAGCCGCCCTTTGTCGGCACGACTTCGTATTTGTCTTGTTTGTTTTGCATTGCTTGTTTCACAACGCTCTCCAGGATTCCCTGGAGAAAATACACGCAATTTTGCAAGGCTTCTTTGTCAACGCGAAGCCTAAAGTTCTCAGCCTCTAGTTCACGGATTCTTTCAGCGTCGTTCACTCTCTAACTCCTTTATTTTTGATGCCAACACCTCGTTTTCTTTTAAAAGTGCGAATACTATTTTTTCTAGATGGCTGATTATGTGTTCATGACATTGCGCCATCTTTTTAAAATTTTTTTTTAGAATTTTTTTCTCTTCTTTTAGAAGTCTCATCATCCTTTTTTCTGGCGTTTCGTTTCTCATATTTCCCCCTCCTCAATGTGGAACTTTGCCACGATCTCAGTTATCTTGCAATCGCGACAAAGTTTTTTCTCAGTCATTTTGCCGCATTTTCGGCAGTTTCGTATCATCTTTTCTCCGATCCCAGTTTTATGGCGCGTGAAATAATTTCCAACGCGCCGACGGTGTCCAAGTGTGGAAAACAGAAGTATAATTTTTCCAAGTATTTTTCGTCTGTTTCCCAAGTCCACTTTACACACACCTTGTCTTTCCATCTAGGAATACCAAACAGTTTAAACATTCCAAAATGTATTTTTTGAATTGGAATATTTATCTTGGTTATTATTATCGTTTCCAAAGAGCCTGGCTCGTCAGCTTCTAGAACATTCAATAAATCTATTTTAGGCGGTGTATATATGTCTATGCCTACTACACTTTCATTTTTCCGAGATATATTTTTGTGAATTTCTATTGTAACCATACGATTTAACGGTTGCATTTTTTTAAAATTTCTTCTCTTCTTTTTTCTGCTTACCTTTAATTGGTTTCCATATGATGAATTTTGATGCATTTCATACCTCATATATTGAATCATTCTGTATTTTTTGTTCACTTCGTTTTTTTTATCCCCGTTCCTGGGGTTCACTGACTTCTCCTATCTCCTGGCCGTCCGCCAGGACTTGAACGGTGTGGTTGCGGCCACACTCGCAAAAAATCGAAAGTTGTGAGCGGCTGACAACAAGCCAGCCGTTTCAAACTGTTCAAGTGATTCAGTGCGAACCGAATCTAAAATCCGTTCCCAGCCTGCCGGCGGCTGGGATTCGCAGTCTGCGAGTCTGCGACGCTACAAGAGCAGTAAGATAAGTAAAATCAATACCGGCAAGAAAAGTGTCGCGAAAGTTTCTAAACTGCATTCTAGGTCATCGTGTTTTTCAATCACCAGTTTCTCCTTTTTTTCCACAATCTAAGCATTCATCAAATTCATGTGGTGTTGGAGCCTCGCAAAACGAGCAGTAATAATATTCAATCATCGTTTCGATCCTCCCATGTGTGTCCACAAAATAAGCATCTACAAGTGATTTCGTCTTGTGGTGTGTCTGCCTGGCACCAGTGGCACCAACCTAAATTAGGAAATCCTTTTGAAAATTTATTTGTTTTTGCTCTTCGGTCATGATATAATTCCTTTTGAAAGATTTTTTTTTGAAAGATTTTGGTTTAACCACCGTGCCTTTGTCGGCGTGGTGGTTTTTTGCCTATCCGGCATGGAATGAGCCAATAATAAATCCCTCCTTTATTCCATCGTTCGCCAGTCCAATTTCTTGGACTTCTACATATATGGCTCCGCACCACCCAGAATAACCATAGTCATCACCAGTGAAAACCTCTGGTAAGTCAAATTTTCCAGTCTCTGGGTTGTAGTGTCTGGCTGTTTTTTTGTCACTTGCGCACACAACGAAACTATCGTATGTGTCATAACCCCTGTTTTTTGTTTGTGTCAGTTTGAAAAGTTTTAAATTAGGCATTCGCGCCTCCTTTCCATTGTTTTTTACTTTTGTTTTCTTTCCATTCCACGTTTTCTTTTGTCCGTCCTTCTCCTTTGTCCATTGTTGCTGCTGTTTCTTGCCAGTCGCCTACTCCTTCGCCTTTCGGTACTTTTCCCTACTCGGTTCGATTTTCGGACTAAGCTTCTTTTTTACTGCCGCCTCGTTTTTAAATCCTCATTATTCGGCTTACCGTGAGGTTCTCTAGCCGCGCAGCGAGTGCATCGCTTTGTTTCACTTTTGTAATTACAGTATAACACGAAGTGTTTAATTTGTCAATAAAAAAAAGCAAAAAAACCGCAAAAAAACCGCAACGACTACGCAAGTTGTTTATTTTCAATGCTTTAAATAGTAAAATTTTTTATGTTTTTTGCATTTTTGTTTTTATTTTTAGATTGATTTTTTAAAATGTCTATGATACAATATGATTATATTTTTTTAAAGGAGAATTTATGATTAAAAAAACGTCGGTAAGGTTCCCGTCGAAACTGATTTATGGCCAGTTCAAACGGATAGCAAAAAAAGAAGGTCTCTCAATGCGGCAACTATTAGAACAAGCAATTATGCTTGTTGTAGAAAAAGACAAAGAAAAAAGGAAGCCAAAAAAAACGAGTCCAGTGGCGATTGAGTCAATTCAGGTTAGTGATCCAGTATTATCACAGGAACAAACAATCCAAAACTGATGAAAGGTAAACAAATGGATAATATCGTCAAAAACTTGGTTTTCAAAGATCGCAACGTAACAGTACTTTCGCGCGAAAGCGAAATTCTTTTCGATCCAAAGGAAATTGGGGAAATACTACTCCTAAGTGAAAGGAGTATTGAGGATAAAATTTTGTCTCTAGAAGATGGTTTGGAAAAGATACATCTTTCTAGAATCCAAGTAGAAAGCATGTTTCAGGATACGGAGTTTTCCCGTACCCTGAATAACTTCGGTAAAACATACCTTACAGAGGCTGGTATGTACCGATTCGTTATAGAATCCAGCTCTCCAACGGCTAAGGATTTTAAAAAGTGGATTTGTTCAGAAGTCTTGCCATCAATACGAAAGCATGGAATTTACGCGACACCTCAGACGGTAGAACAGATGCTTTCCAATCCAGACTTACTTATCGAGGCGTTACAAAAGCTAAAACAGGAGCGAAAGGAAAAAGAAGAGGCCTTGCTGGCAAAAGAAAAGGCCGAACGCGAAAGGCTTTGGATTCGCTCGAAGGCAGAGGCTACGGCGATGGCCACCGCTTCCGCGAAGAGCCGAGAACTAGACAAGCTAAAGCTGGAAATGGGCGAGCATAAAGAATATGCGTCCATCCTAAGAGTTGCACTAGCAACGAACACATCCGAGAAAGAATATAACTATCGCGTTCTAAAAAATTATTCGCTCACGCACGGGCTGGAAATTCATGAAATATCTGACCCAAGGTTTGGCAAGGCACGTACATATCACCGCGAAGCCTGGTATAATATGTATGGTGTCGATTTGGAGGAGTTGTTTTGATGGATACAAAATATAACTTTGGAAAAGAACTGATAGCCGCTGCGCAGCAGTCTGTCCTAAAGATTGTCACCGAAGGTAATTGGATAGAGCCGAAATACGAAAATAGGCTGAGCCTGCCAGACGGATTTGTAAAGGAAGTATGGCGTAGGCTGGACAAAAACCGGATTCAGGAGTTGATCGCGAAAGAGGTCGAGAACCGTCTAGCTGAGAAGTTGGCAAACTTTATGATGCAAGAGTTTGCCGGCGAAATCAGGACGTTTTTGCATGATAACCCTGGCGTGAAAGAGGCTGCGATCGCGACAGCGAGGGAACGCCTAGCGGAATTGGTAAAACCGAAGGAGGAGAAAAAAATTAATGAAGAAAAACAATGATTTGGCTAACTCTTTGCGAACGTTTCAGTTACGCGAAGAGAAAGAAATGGACGCCCAGGAAATAGCTAAGCTACGGGCTGAAAAGCGCATGTTGCAAGGAAAGATTTTCGAATTAGAAAAAAAAGTTGAAGAAAAGAACGAAGAAAATCGCATGTTGCGGGCACAAATTCACAAACTAGAAAAAGCAGTTAAGTTATTGCAAAGGTTTGCTGGAAGCGTTGACGAGTCGCTCGTTGCGACGAACCAAGGGAATGGCTAGAAACAGCAAAAGCCAGGTTGCTACGGCCTGGCTTTTGGGACAACACAAAAAGATTTAAAGACATTATACCACGCAAGTGTAATAATGTCAAGGAGAAAACGATGGAAAATAATCTTTTTTTGGAAGCAATATGGAAGACAGGAGAAGTTAGAGAAATAAGGCTCCTTGGCAGGAGTGGCAAAAACAAAATCATATTGTCTGGATACTTTGACAATCCAGCAACGGCAGCGGTTTGGATCGATAAATATGAGAAAGGAGCAACTCAATTTTATAAGTACAAAGGAAAGTTGTCGGTATACGTAACCATAAACCCATTACACAATGGACTTATGGCTCGTCGCGGCAACAAAATAGAGGAGGCTTTCGAAAATGAAACAACGTCAGACAAAGACGTTATCGGATTACCATTCGCATTGGTAGACGTTGACCCAATTCGCCCGTCAGGAGTGTCTTCTACCGACGATGAAAAGACAGCCGCGAAAGAGATTGCCCAAAAGATTATGGACGAAATCGGAAGGCCATTTGTCTTTGGTGATAGTGGAAACGGCTACCATCTGATATATCGAACAAATGCAAAAAATCCCACAGAAACAAAATATTTTCTGGCTGATCTACAAAACCGCTTCGGAACAGAAAAAGCAAACGTTGATTTGAAAGTTTTCAACCCATCCAGAATAACCAAAGTTCTTGGGACTTGGGCCATTAAGGGAGAAAATACGGCGGAAAGGCCCTGGAGAAAATCGGCTATTATCTCAATCGATAAAGCGTCGCAGACTCTAGACTTATCTTCATTTGCTGTGAAGCCTGTGGAAAAACCAGTGTCCATGCAGTCAGCGGCCTGTGGAGCGCGTGAGACGTTCGACGTGCGAAAGTTTTTGTCAGATAACGGCGTAATCGTGAAGAAAGAAAAGTCATGGAACGATGCAACCATGCTTGTGTTAGAATCTTGCGTGTTTGATCCTTCGCACAAAGGAGGCGAGGCCAGCGTAATAATCCATCCAGACGGGAAGCTATCCTACCAGTGCTTTCACGATTCTTGCAAGTGTAAGACATGGCCCGATTTGCGCGACGCAGTCGGTGCGCCGAAGGAAAAAAAACAGCGTCTTTGTGATACATGCGGGAAGGCAATATTTTGGACACAAGACGGCGAAGCATGGATACCTATGGAAAATGAAACCACGCGCCATTTTTGTAATGCCAGAAAAGCAAAGGCTCGCAGCGCGGTGAAAAGCGTGGTCGTTGATGTAATCGGCGAAGCTGAAACAAAAAAATCTAGGAAGCAAAGAAAGTTTGACGAGGGAAAAAGGAAAGCATCGCCACTTCCAGAAGGCGAAACAAAAGTTTTGGAAATAAAGGAGGAAAACGGAGTTGGATACGTAGTTACACAAAACTCCGTTTTTGAAGCAAAGTATTGCCTCAACGAGACCACAAACGAAGTATACCAGACGTTCAGAAAGATTATCGAGCAGCCCGTAAGAATTGAGGAAATAATTCGGGATGTGTGGACTTCCGAGGAATCCGTGGCCATCCGTTGGGGCGATGAGGAAACTCAGCGGGCCGTTTTTCCGATGGAGGCAGTGAGCTTCACAAAGCACTCTGACAAGCTAGCTGCAAAAGGAGTCCGGATAAACTCAAACAATAATAAAGACGCGATATCTTACTTTGCCGCATCGATCGCGCGCAATTCTACGATAAAAACAAAACTCGCAAGCTACAAAAACGGTTGGTTAGACAGCAAACGGTTTATTTTGGGCGGTAAAATCCTTGGAAAAGAAACAGAATCTGAAATCGAATTTCAGGGATCGACGTATGTTCCAGAAATTAGGGGGACGGAGGCCGAATGGAAAAAAATCGTTGCAGAATTCAAAAACGACGTTGGTCTGGCAATGCGTCTGGGCTCGGCGGCCATCTCTCCTATTCTCAAAATAATCGGTTGCAGCTCGTACATTGATCATATGTGGGGCGGTTCGACTTCCGGGAAAACCTTCTCGTCCATTGTTGCTGCGAGCATGTTCGGCGATCCTTTTAGGCTCGTAGAGTCATGGCGGCAAAGCCGGTCAGGAAAGGAGACTTATTTTGAAGAAGCCGGGGGGCTCCCTTCATTTTTGGACGAAAGTCACCAGGCCAAGCCTGAAGATTTGGAACAAACCGTTTATGATTTTGCCAACGAGAAAGGAAAGGGCCGTGCCACTATCACCACGGGCGGCGAAGTACGAAAAGCAAAATCAAAGGCGTGGTTCGGCGTGCTTCTTTCCACAGGGGAAGGGCAGATCAAAGAGTGTACGCAAAAAGCAGGAGTTGAGGCCAGAGGCATGGAGTTTCAGCGCGTGACCGAAATTTCCGAAGAAGTTGGAAAAAAGGTCACAAAAGCAAAAAATATGTTAAAGGCGCATCATGGCCATGAGGTTGAAAAAATTTTGCGTCTTGCGATGGCGTACGGAGAACAACTGAAAGGATTCTTCGAGAGCCATCTTGAACAACTCTCAGAACATAGCAGTAATAACCTGCAAAGCCGACAGGTTCCTTATTTAGCTGCGACTTTGACAGGATGCAAAATATTGGATTTATTGGGAGTTGATGTGGCGAAAGAAGAGGATCGGATGGAATATGTTCTGGCATACATGTCTTCAGAAACACCTGTGCCAACTTGGAAAAAAGCATACGACTTCATCCAGGAACAGTCAAATAAAAACGCCCACAGATTTATCGTGACAGAAAAATCGCCACTTTCTGGAGGCGACATCGTGACCATGCCAAAAGATCAGTGCTGGGGGAGAATCGGGGATAAATGGATCGATATATTCCCAGACCAAACAAGAAACCTTTTAAGGGAGGGAGGTTTCGATATGTCCGTAATTTCTTTGCTGAAAAGTGAGGGTAAAGTTATTGCAAAAGATGGGTGGAACACGGTACAAGCCAAGCTTCCAATCGGCGGCAATAGCCGAGTTGTAAGGGTTATACGCTTTGTAAAAGAGTGTTTAGAGGAAGATGTGTAAAAATACCCAGTAACCGGCGGTAACCGCCTGGTAACCGCCTGGTAACCGCCTTACCGGTTACCGATCAAAACAATATAACATAAGGGTTTGATACCTATTTTATAACATGGTAACCGGTTTTTGTATAAAAATATGCCTACATGCGCGCGCGAGGAATAAAATATTTTGATTTAGGCAATATAAAAAAATAAAAATATTTTCTCTCTAGTACACCCTATAAAAAAACCGGTTACCACGGTTACCGAGGTATAAAACAGCACTTAAATATATGTAAAACAACAACTTAAGCGGTAACCGCCTTACCGGTTACCAGGCGGTTACCGCCGGTTACTGCTATATATATCAACAATTTATGAATGGATAAAAATATGAAAAAAACAGAGGTTTCGATAAAACATTCAGAATATCAGATGGCAATTTTTGACTGGATATCAAGAGGGACGGGCAACGCAATTGTTTCGGCGGTTGCTGGATCGGGAAAAACGACGACACTTATTGATGCGTTGAGCATCTTGCCAGCCGGGACGAAATCGCTTTTTCTATCCTTCAACAAGGAAATCCAAAAATCCACAAGAAATAAATTGGATAAAAGAGATGTCAAGGGAGTAACCGTTTTTACAAATCACGGTTTCGGATACAACACAATCATGGGGAGCCTAAATTTTATCAAACCAGTCGTTAAAGACGAAAAATATGACGAGGTTTGCAATCGGCTTTTCGCCGATGAAAGGAAAGTTTTAGAAAATAAACACAAAATTGCCTTCGCGAAACAAGAACAAAACCTAGACGAAGTCAAGCATAATAAGAAATTTCGGAAGTGTTTTTGTTCTGCTCCGTTTTTTCGCAAGATTTCCACCATGCTAAAATTTGTAGATTTTGGCAGGATGTTTGGTCTTGAAGATGTGGCGGCAATAGCCGATGCGATAAAGTATATGGGACAGAAATATGACGAATCGATAAACACTTCCGAAATAGAAATGGCATATCAAGAAATAATAAAAATAGGGATGTCGGATTCGCTCCAAGTAGACTATCTTGATATGCTTTGGCTTCCTGTTCAAAAAAGAATTGAAATGAAACAAAAGTTTGATTTCATCTTCTTGGACGAATGCCAAGATTTAAATGCGGCACAAATCAAACTAGTGCAGCACGCGATAAACCAAACTGGCGCGCGACTTTTAGCTGTCGGAGACCAACAACAGGCAATATATGGCTTTGCCGGTTCTCTTCCAACAGCCTGGCACAAAGTTAAAGATTCGTTTAGCGCGAAAGAATTTCCTCTTTCGGTTTGCTACAGATGTGGACGGGAAATTGTAAATTTGGCAAAATCTATCGTGCCACAAATTTCGTCATCAGAAACGGCGATTTCTGGCGAAATATCTCATATCGAAGATTTCAGCATACAGTTTATTTTAAAAAATGTTGATGCGGTTTTGTCTCGTTTTTTTGCTCCACTCGTGCATGTTTTGTGTGTGGGAATTCCTATTTCTGATCGGTTTAGAATTTTAGGGCTAGATTTTTCGCAGGAAATGAAGCGATATATCTTAACAATTACAAAGGAGACAAAAAAAACCAGCGAAGAATATTTGGCCCTTAGTTTAAGGGAAAAAATACAAGCGTTCTTTGCAGAAAAAATGGAAAGCGAAGAAAACGATTTCGCTTTCAAAAAGCTAGAAGACGTTATGAATTCGCTTTTATTTTTTGAGAAAATTTCAGATCATACAGAAAATGGGATGCTCACCCTTATCGAAAAATATATGACCGACAAACCAAAGAGGGGAGAAATACTTCTTTCTACAATCCATAAGGCCAAAGGGCAAGAATGGGATTCCGTGCTTGTTTTGGGATATAATCAAATGCCGCACCATTTTCAAAAATCGCCAGAATGGCAAGATGAGCAAGAGAGAAACTTGAAATATATAGCGATTACACGCGCGAAAAAAACTCTATATCAGCACTGTCCACAGGATAAATTTTGGTATAGAGAAGAATTTGTATTCACAGAGAAAATGCCCAAGATAGAAAGCTTCAAAGAGAATCAACCAAAAGAAAGCCCTCCAGAGTGTATTATGGACGAAGAGGATGAGGAAAATCTTTACCAGATCGAGCGGGAGCGTTTCATAGCGAAGGGCAGCACAAACGAAGTTCCGAAATGGGCACGCCCCGCCCTAAAGTATATTTTGAATCCCAAACTAAAAGGGATGGATTTGAAACTGGAAGATTTAAAGTAAGCCTACGGCGTTAGAATTTACACAATGCCATTTTAATCCACGCCATGCGATTTTGTGCTGAACGTGATTAAAACTAAGCCTACGGCGTTAAAACTCGTGTGGCGGGCACGGATGGCGATGCAGGAAAGGAGCAACGCAGTTATGGACAAAAATCTCAGATTAAAAAAGCAGGCTTCGCAAAATCGGAAGATACTGAACCAGAATAACCAGGATCGGGCCGCCCGCCGGGCTAGAAAGAATGCGAGGCGCATGGCCAGAAAATCTATGGGGAAACAAACACGTGGAGAGAGAAATGAGTTGAGAAAGTTAAAAAATGGATTTAGGCCACATAGAGAAACGATAGTCCAGGCTTTGGCATATCCACCTACAGGCGAGGGAATAATGAGTCCTGGGAGATCGTTTGGAACTTTTGTTGTGGCTTCATTCGGGAACAACGGAGTTTGGAGTTTTTAAGGAAGTAGTCTATGAAAGACGTAGTCGCAATCATGTACGCCGACAATGCAATATTTTGGACTCGTGCGATTATTGAGCGAAATCCGTCGCCGGAGGCGCGCGAGATTGAGCAGAAACTTGTGAAAATCAGAGAGGATTTGGAGGAATAGAAATGAGCAAAGCCAGGAAGGAAATTCTCAAAGCCTTAAAAAATGTAATGTTAGATTTAAAATCAATAAAATACGAGCATCCATATGGCAACTTTGAGATGATTGGGAAGTTTGGAGGGTGGACAATAGAAACGACAGACTTCCAAGTTTTTTTAGGGTGGAATTATCAAGAAGTTATAGAGGCTATCAATAAAACAGTTAGGCCAACTTTAAAAGATGGAACATCTTACTTTAAAAGATGGCATATCTTAGAAACCGCACATCTTAAAAACCGTATAAAGGAGTGTTAGTATGATACAACAGAAAGAAGAAAGACTTTATTCTTGTCCGCGATGTGACCGTATTTCTTTTTCTGACTCTTTTTCAATGATTGGAAACATTGTCATGTGGGATGTGCCAAAAGTAGCATGTAAATACTGTTCCCCACGTTTAGTAATAAGAAATGTTCCTGGCATTGGTCTTTTCCTAGATATATAAGGAGAAAAAGAAACTATAGGAATTTTGTTTTGTCTGCGAGCGCCGCAGGCAGAAAGGGAAAGTCATGAAACAAGATTTTTTTAATATTTTTGCCGAAAAGTTCAAAAGTAAAGACAGTGCATTTTTGCACTCAATTTACTCCAATTTAAAGCGTGCGGAGGAAAAAGAAAATTCGTCAGATGTAAGCCTGGCACACAGAGATTGTTTTTTTGACTTGTTGATTATGGATGCTGTGGATATTTTAGTTGACAGGTTTACAGAGATAGAAAAAGAGCTGATTTCTCTAAAAGTTGAGGCCGCTGAAAAAAGAGAATTTCCTATCCCAATACAGTTAGGGACAAAAGAAGAGCGTAGTCCTCTTTGGCAGTTGTCTGAACGCATAGGGTACAAACTCGTGGCGGGAGTCGAAAAGGAAAACTGATGAAAAATGAACTCAGGTATATTTGCTGTAGTTTTACTGAAAATGGTAGTTTTGGCTATGGCTTTTGGCTTGACGGAAGAAGATTTTATTACAGAAGCATGATTGGAATAGTGCATCTATATATGGCGCTAGACGATTGCCAAGAAAGATATTCAAGCGAATTGCATATGTACGAACAGATAAAAAAAAGATGGCATTCGGGATTAAAATTTGGAACAGGAGAGCATTATGAAGTTAAGTTTAAAAAAGACTTTAGCTAGAATAGAAAAAAACAGAAGGAAAGAGACAGGAAAAATCAAGATTGGGCAGTCCAGAGGTCTCTAAAGCTTGCACGCCATGCGGCGCGAAGACTATAATTGTTCCAAACAATGGAATATGGAGATATTAGGAGTAAACACAAACATGGACAAAAACAAAGAGGTTGAGACGATAATCAAAATAGGAGATAAAGAAGAAGAGGTAATAAAGTATGCAAAACAAATTATTTGCGATACTTTTGTGGAAACTAAGAAAGAAGACATAATTCATTTCTTTGACTACTCCATGCCTCATAATTTTATCTTCCTTTTCCCAATGCCAAAAGCAGAAAAAAAGGAAGAGTATAGTAGACTTAAACTTATAATTAGTGAAGAGTTTATTTCTTCAAAGGATATATCAGAAATCAAAGCGCACATAAACTCCGAGCTAAATAGAATTTATAGTAAGAAAAACATATAAAGACAGCTTCTCTCTCAGAAGTATACGAAAACTGGTAAGAGAAAAGAAGCTGGTAGGCTATTTATTTTGTCGCGCCTGCTTTTGTCGAATAGATTATAGTGGGCGCGTGGATAAAAAACAAGTTTTTTTGTGAGGAAAACATGGAATCAGAAAAAATAATTGAACTTCGGAAAACAAACCGAGGAATGAATGAAATCCTAAACGCAAATCGCCCACTCGTTATAAGCACAATAAAAAAAACATGTTCTAAATATAGCGGTAATCTTAATTTTGACGACATTGTTTCTGCGGGCATGGTTGGACTTTGGAAAGCAGCGACGCACTTTTGCCCTGAAAAAGGAAGGTTTTCAACCATAGCCACGGCATGTATAAAGAGAGAGATGTTCCGATTTATACAAAAAGAGGCCGAAGGAAAGGCGCGGATTTGTAGTATTGAGAAAATGGGCGGATATGATAGTAATGGCTCTTCTTTCGATGATATTTTTTACCAAATGATTGCAAAAGAAGATATTCGATCGATATTCCAAGTTATGGAAAAAGATGATCGTGACCTATTGATAGCAAGGTTTTGGGAAAACAAAACTCTCAGAGAAATGGCCAAAATGTATGGTGTGACCAGAGAGCGCGTCAGGCAAAAAATTGCCGAGGCATTAAAAAGGATTCGGGCAGCACTATCTTAATACGCTGTGTGGTTAGCGGAAACGGCACAAGGTTAAACGCAAATATAAAATTAGTGTATATTGTGCTGGCCCTTGCTAACGCGCCTTAAATCAGCTTATTTTTGGTTTTTATGGCATTGGCAAACTGGGAAAAACCATTTTTTGAGGAAAAACCTATGGATAATACCTGTTTGGAAAAGTGGAGAAAAGAAATAAAAGAATCAATCCGCCTTGATTTTATTGATGGACGGGTCGACCTTTTTTGCGATTACAAAAAAAACATGATAAAAATCGTGATAAAATATACAGAGGACGATCGCCGCTGTCAGTGCGATGAAGAAATTTCGATAAAAACGTTATCAGAAGGGAAACCAGACTGGAAGGCCATTCTAAAATCGGTAATAAAATCGAAGGGAAAAAATCGAGAACGAAAAACAATCCCAAACTTTTTATTTGAAAGTGATGGAAATCAAGGATTTCCGAACGGAAGAAAAACAGAAAACGAAACAAAATACATAACGCAAAATGACAACAATGGACGAAAAGTGAAACTGGTTTCAAGGGCAGACGAATACAAGGAGGTGGTTTATGGGAAACACTAGATTTGCGATTGAAAGGATGCTTTATCTTGATCGCAAGCTTAGACTCAGACAGTATCCGAATTGTTTGCAAGTTGCAAAATATTTTGAAGTTGATCGAAGAACAATTGAGCGGGACATTGCTTTTATGCGAGTCAGGCTTGGAGCGCAAATCGAATTCGATAATAAAAATGGAGGGTTTGTCTATATAGGCAAGAGCCCGTTTGAACTTTAGGAAGAAAGGAAACGAGGATGAATTTAGTGAAAATAACTCTTGATCAATTTTCTGAATACAGGAGATCGCAAGGCTGGTCGACAAGAGACGCAGCACGTGAGCTTGGAATTTCACAGGGGCACCTTGCAAACGTCCTAAATCAAAAGCGTCCACCCAGCGAAGATGTGTTGCAAAAAATGTTTTCTTTACTGATTAGAAATCATTTAGCAATCACTTTTCGACCGGAGAGTAAGGAATTGCAAGGGTGAATAAAAAAACCAGCAATCATTTAGCAATCACTTCCTTGTGAGGCTATATTTAGTGTGTATAATACTAGATATAGCCTCTTTTATTAAAAAAAAAGGATCAACGGACGATTATAACGTCCGTTTCCAAATGGGGCTTACGAAGCGTTTTTTAGGATGAAAATTCAAAGAAAAGGAAATAGAAAGGTATTTATGACAAAGAAACAAAAAAGAGAAATGTATCTGGGAATGATTGTGTTTGTGTTGATTTTTGCATCGTTCGTATTTTTTACGGGATGCGAGAGCATTGATTCTGTGAAAATCGGAGGCGGATACACTGCCGAGGATGGAACGAAGATCGAAGGCGACGTTGAGATTGTCCTTTCTGAAACAGAGACAAAGTCTCTCGGCATTCCATATTTTACGTCCAACGCGGGAAATTTTGTTTTAATTTCAGAAAAACAGGCGCAGAAGATTGTTGAAAAAATAGAGCCTGATAAAAAAAATATCGTGCCAAACTCGGCTTTTAAAAGTTTGGCTGAAAAGTGTAAATAACATAGGTGCTTGTGCATTGTTATAAGTGCCTATGCCTTATTTAGTATAGTTTAGTATAAAATTTAAGGGACATCTTGTGAAAAAAGTAAATAGCGCATCATTAAAAAAAGAGGCAGAAGCACTTTGGTTACAAGGGAATTCAGTAGAAAAAGTGGCAGAAGTTTTGGGAATAAATAAAAACACAGTACAGACTTGGGGTTTCCGATACAACTGGATTGAAAAGAAAGTACAGCTTTACGAACAAACCAAGAAAACTCTTTATGCAAAACTCATAGATCAAGTCACGCAAAGCGCACAAAGATATCTTCAAGGGTCGTTACTTTTGGGCCACCTGTCACTTATGGCACTCAACGAGATACATGAAGATGTAAAAAACGGAGAAAGAAGTCTAGAAGAATGCAAAGGCAGTATTTTAGTATGGGCCAATGTTTTAGCGAAAGGTTCTTCTATTCACCGCAATGTAGTTCCAGATGCAAACGAGCAGGTAACGCAGCAAATCCTTGAAGAACTCAAGAGAATGAATGATATTATAATTCCAAAAGAGTTTCTTTCTGTGCCAGCGATTACCGAAGAAAAGAAAAAGAACGCAGCGTCAGAATGAAAACAAGTTGGATTAAAACAGAAATGGAGGCTAACAAATCGTCCGAATGCGTTGTTACACAAGGTATTATCGGACGATTTGTAAAATATTTAGAGCAATATAAAAAAGAAATCGACCTTGTTTCTTTTCTGTCATTGGCATGGGAATTTTGGAAACAAAATCATGATGGAAACATCGAAGAAATGAGAAACTTTTGTGACCATATAGGCGATTTATTTGAGTCTACACAGTTTATATCTGTAGAAAAGTTTAGAAAAGAGGCTGAGAAATGGAATGGAAAAGACAAATCAAAGAACAGGCCATGAGCGAATTATCAGTACACCCTCATTGCCCAGAGGAACGGGCCGATCTTTTTACCGCTTACGATGGCGAAAGTGCAGAAATAGAAACGTGCGAGTTTTTATATTCTTTGGTTCGCATTCTAAAGCCAAATAAAGTTTTAGAAACTGGCACAGCGAAAGGGATAGCGGCTATAGCGATGGCGAGCGCGATGAAAGAAAACGGCTTCGGCAAACTTTTCACAATCGAAAACAAAAAAGATATTGCCGAAATAGCATCTGCAAGATTAGACAAAGCTGGCCTTTCAAAATTTGTGAAAGTAATTGTGCAAGATTCTATCCAGTTTTGCGAAGAGACTCGGTTTAAGTTTAAATTCGCATTTCTCGACAGTTCCATCCCAATTCGGACAAAAGAGTTTACGATTCTTAACCACAAGGGATCGCTTGACATTGTCGCATTCCACGACACTTCTAGACACAGAGAAAAAGCCTTAAAAACACCAGGAGAACCACAAGACGAATACCTAAAACAACTTAGATATTTAGAGCAAGATTGTACTGGAATGATAGATTTCTGTTTTTCTCGTGGGCTACGATTAATGCAGACTACCGGATTTATAGGGGAACAACAATGATGATTCGTTGTATTGTTGGTGCGATGTGGAGCGGAAAAACATATATGCTTTTGGAAGAAATAGATCGTGCAGAGAAAAACGGGGAAAAACATATTGAATTTGACCACTTTGCCAACACAAGAGGCTCAGACAGGGACTTGAAAGTCCAGAAACTCGAAAAAAAGATAGACATAAGCAAATACGATGTGGTTATTTTTGATGAAGTCCATTTATATTCTGCGTTTGGAAACGAAAATGTTTTACTAGAAACCATAGCTACAGCATCGCCGCATGCGACAATCATTTGCGCGGGGCTTCTTTACGATTTTTATAACGACTATATTGTTTTCTCTATTTGGAAAGAAATTCAAGAACTTGATCACGTGGTAGACTTTACGCTAATGCCAAGCCGAAAGCCTTGCGAGAATTGCGGCTCTCTTCAGGACGTAAATTATACGGCAAACGACGGAAGTACAACTAATCGCGTAGGCGATCACTATGTTAATGTATGCAAGAACTGTAAAGACATATATTTAGAAAAGTATAGAAAACTTTGTCTAGAAGAAGAATAAAAGGATATGTTTTAGGCTCCTTCAATGCAGGGTAGTTATAAAAAATATGGAATATAAAAATAAAACCCAAAAAACGAGATGCACAGGCTGTTATTTCTCAATAAAAATTGGCTCTGACACATATGACGACTACATAAACGTTGGAATTTTATTTGTTGTTCCAGAATTTAACGTTGTTATTTTAAAACTCACAAAAGAAAATAAACTTATTGATGTCTTGTTAAGATGTGACGCTCCGTCATGCGCTGGGAATATAAAGAAAAAAATAAGAAATTATATAAAGTTAATACGGAATGATATTTGCAAAAAGAAATTTCTTAAAAAGTTGTCAGACATGAAAGATCAATACGGATTTTGGAAATTTGGGAAAATAAGGCAGACAGGCGTTTTTTTTTACGACAACATTGAGGATGAAGCAAATTATTGGTTTAACATGTTTGTTTTATCGGAATGGCAATTTTGTAAGAAACTTTGCAAAAGACACTGAAAAGAAAGAGAATACGATGCCAGAGAAAAAAATATGAATCTATTCCAAAGGATGTTAAGTTTACGATAAATATTTCGGCTGTAACGTGTTTTGAAGCAAAAGAGTTTTTAGACATGCTTTGCCAGCTTGAAACAGACCTAATGATTGGTTTTAAAATGATACCGAAACCAGATGGGATTATTGAGGTTGTTGGAATTCCAGAAAAAGAAAACGATTCAGAAAATAAAGAATCTTAATATAAAGAAACTGCGAGCGTCGCAGACTCAGAAAGGTCGTAGACAATGGAAATAGAGAAAAAAGAAATAGAGAACGAAACACCAAAAGACGAAAAACGTGGATGGCTTGACAAACAACAGGCGAAAAGGAAAAGAAAAGATCGGAAAAGAGCACAGCTAAAGAAGAGGCAGGCTAGACAGTTACGAAGGGTGATGGGGAAATAGAATGGATTTAGCAAAAAACATCATCAAAAAGAATATTTCCGAGCTTATCCCAGACCCAGAGAATCCAAGGTTTATCACCGAAGATTCTCTGGAAGGACTGAAAACGTCGATCCAGACATTTGGATATGTCGAGCCAATTGTCTGGAATAAATGTACAGGGCACGTTGTTGGAGGTCATCAGAGGCTTAAGGCGTTGCAGTCTCTTGGAGAAAAAGAGGTCGATGTTCTCACTGTAGATTTATCCGAAAAAGACGAGAGGAAGCTAAATATAACGCTTAATAATCGTGCGATACAAGGGGAATGGGATATTCCAAAGCTGGAAACAATCCTAACAGAACTTGAGGATTGCCCAGATTTTCAAGAGCTGCGACTTGACTCTTTGAAAGAGATTTGTTCCGAAAGCGAAGTAAAAATTACAGAAGAAAAGAATGACCTAGAAATAAGCGAAGACTTTCTAGAATCTGCGCACAAAAAATGGAGCGTAAAAAAAGGCCAAATATGGCATCTCGGAGAACACAGGTTGTTATGTGGCGATAGCACAGATAAAAATGCAATAGAAAGGCTGTGTGGCGACGACAAGGCGAACTTAATGGTCACAGACCCACCATATGGCGTAAATTATGATCCGGCTTGGCGAGAAAGCCATGATTTAGGAGTCGGGAAAAGGAGCAAAGGCAAAGTAAAAAATGATGATATTGTGGACTGGTCAGAGATGTATAAAAACGTTGACGCGCAGGTTTTATACGTTTGGCACGCAGCAAAATTTGCGGCAGAGGTAGCAAAGAATTTGATAGCCTGCGGGTATGAGATTATTTCTCAGATAATTTGGGTGAAGCAGCATTTTGTTTTGTCGCGTGGCGATTACCATTGGAGACACGAACCATGCTGGTACGCTGCGAAAAAAGGAAGAAACCATAATTGGAATGGAGCAAGAGACCAGGATACGATTTGGGAAATTCAAAATAACAATTCTTTTGGACATTCTGGAGACGAAGGGATAGAGAAAACAGTGGGGCATGGGACGCAAAAACCTATTGAGTGTATGGCAAGGCCAATTCGTAACAATTCAAAACCTGGAGACTATATTATTGATCCGTTTTGTGGATCTGGAACGACTATCGTCGCATGCGAAAGACTTAAGAGAAAATGTCTGGCGATTGAGATAGATGAAAAATACTGTTCGGCAATTCTTGAACGGTATAATGAAGAAGTTGACGGAAAAGAAAAAATTGTTTTGTTTTGAGCAAAAAGAAAAGAGGCAAGAAATGAAATTCTTTTTATTTTTACTGACTTTTTTGTCCACAGCATTCGCGCAGGTAGAACTTTTTGAACATTCCGGAGGGACTCCTGGCCGTTCTTGGAGATTGGAAAAGCCAGGATACTACCAAAGCGATTTGGGGAACTTCGGAGATAATTGCGTTTCGTCTATTCTAATCATGGACGGATGGGAGGTAAAACTTTGGGAGCATCCAAAATCTTGGAATAAAGGACGCACAATCGAATTACAATCA
>JBAZJZ010000004.1 GCA_041650995.1 Patescibacteria group bacterium | reverse complement strand
GCCCTCTCTATCCAAATCGAAAGAAAATTTTCCAAAGACCAAATTTTAAAAATGTACTTTAATGAAATTCCTTACGGCTCAACCGCTTATGGCATCCAATCCGCGGCTCAAACTTATTTTGGCAAGAACGCCGAGGATTTAGATCTCGCTGAAGCAGCAACTTTGGCGGCCGTGCCCAAAGCCTCAACTTATTATTCTCCCCACGGTAGTCACACAGACGATCTTCTCGACCGCCAAAAATATATCTTAGATAGCATGGCGGAGGAAGGATACATCACAGAAGAAGAAGCCGAAGAAGCAAAAAAAATTGACATCTTAAGTAGAGTCGTTGCTAAAAAAGAATCAATCACTGCTCCGCATTTTGTAATGTATGTTAAAGAATTACTTACGGAAAAATACGGCGAAAAAATTGTGGAACAGGGCGGCTTAAAAGTTTACACCTCGCTTGATTTTGACAAACAAAAATTTGCTGAAGAGGCAATTGATGAAAACGCGGAAAAAAATTCCACTAAATATAACGCTTGGAACGCCGCGCTTGTGGCCATTGATCCAAAAACCGGACAAGTTCTGGCTATGGTTGGTTCAAAAGATTATTTTGCCGATCCCGAACCTGAAGGATGCGACCCCGGAAAAAATTGTAAATTCGAACCAAATGTAAATGTCTCGCTTCGGCTCCGCCAGCCCGGCTCCTCTTTCAAACCGATCGCTTATGCCACGGCTTTTCAGAAAGGTTTCACTCCGGAAACCACGCTTTTTGATTTGGTTACGACTTTTAAAACTGACACTAAAGATTATGTCCCACACAATTATGATGATAAAGAACACGGGCCGGTTTCCATGCGAAGCGCGATGGCGGGATCCTTAAATATTCCTGCGGTCAAAACTTTATATCTCGCGGGAATTGACAATGTCTTAAATTTGGCGCAAGCCATGGGCTATACAACTTTAAATGATCGTTCTCGTTTTGGCTTGTCTCTCGTTTTGGGCGGTGGCGAAGTGCGACTCCTGGAACATACCGCCGCTTTCGGCGTTTTTGCAGCCGACGGAGTGCTGCATGATACTACTCTGATTTTAAAAATTGAAGATGCCAAAGGCCAAGTGCTTGAAGAATGGAAAGAAGACAAAGGAAAAGAGGTAGTGTCTCGGCAAACCGCGCGGCAAATTCAAAGCGTAATGTCTGATGACGCGGCGCGCTCTTATATTTTCGGTGCGGGCGGTCCGCTCACTTTGCCTGGCCGGCCGGTTGGGGCAAAAACTGGTACGACAAACGACTGGCGCGACGGCTGGACAATGGGTTATACTCCATCGCTCGTCGCCGGAGTCTGGGCAGGCAATAACGATAACAAGGAAATGAAACGCGGCGCTGACGGAGTCTTTGTCGCCGCTCCGATTTGGAATTCCTTTATGAAAAAAGCGCTAAAAGATACGCCCGTGGAATATTTTACTGCGCCAGAACCGACCGAAACCGATAAACCGATTTTAAAAGGCGAACTTGGCGCGGAAACAGTAGTAAAAATTGACCGAATTTCGGGAAAACTGGCGACGGAAAATACCCCGCCGACCACGATTGAAGAAAAAAAGTTCCGTGAAGTCCATACAATTTTATTCTATGTAAATAAAGAAAACCCAAAGGGCCCGCCGCCGGAAAACCCCGCGTCCGATCCGCAATTTGCCAATTGGGAAGCGCCAATTGCCAAATGGGCCGAGGAGCAAGGATATACAATTAATACTCAGGAACTTCCAACCGGCTACGACGATATCCATTTGCCGCAAAACAAACCAACTATTTCCATTACCTATCCCGCTCCGAACGGCACGATTAATTCGCGCGAAGCCACCGCCTCTGTAACTGTCTCCGCCCCGCGAGGAATAATTTCCCGCGTGGAATATTTTGTTGACGAACAAAAGGTGGGGATGTCCAACACCGCGCCGTTCACCGCGAATCTCATAATCCCGAATTCCATTTCAAATGGATTTCATACTCTGCGCGCCACGGCTTACGACGATATTGACGATTTCAATTCCGCGGAAATTAATTTTAATCTTTTGGCAGAAGAATTACCGCCGCAAATTACTTTTACCGCTCCACGAAACGGCGCGAGCTTCTACGCTTCAATGTTCCCGCTCTCAGTCACTGCCGAAACTCCGGACATTGCCGATATCACGGAAATTTCTTTTTACGCCAAAAGCTCTGGCGAACCGGAATTATTAAAAACATATTCCACCCCAGCCGAAGGCATTTTCACTTTCCGCTGGAGCGCCACTCCCACGCCAGGCTCGTATCAACTTTATTCCGAAGTGACAGATAAATCCGGCTCCACCTCCCGCAGCCGTCCCATTTCCGTGACGGTGTTGTAATCAAGAATGTTTCTGATTGTATAATCTTTAATAATTTTTGGCTAAGTTTAAAATAAAAACTGTCTAGTTTAGATAACACCTGTTATGTGACATTGACTTTTCATTTCTTTTTGTAAAAACCAATTTTCAGGGCTATTTTTCTAACAACATGAAAAAATTTCTTGCTAAAATCTACGCTTACACTTTCTTCGCTGACTTTGTGCTGATTTATCCGCTGTATGCGGTAATGTTTTCTGACTTCGGAATGGAACCGTGGCAAATTGCAACACTGCTTGCGGTCTGGTCGACAACAGCATTTTTATTAGAAGTTCCTTCAGGAGTTTTGGCTGATAAATATTCACGAAAAAATATTCTTTTCGTGGGGCAATTCATACGCACATTTGCTTTTATCACATGGATTTTATTCCCCAATTTTATCGGCTTCCTTATCGGTTTTGTGCTTTGGGGCATAGAAAGCGCATTAAGTTCCGGAACATATGAAGCGTTATTATACGACGAATTGAAAAAGTTTGGGGAAGAAAAACAGTTTACCAAAATCTACGGCAGAACTCGCACATTGTCATTTATCGCAATTCTTTCAGCATCTGTACTTGCATCACCTGCTATATTACTTGGCTATCACTTCATTCTCATTCTAAGCAGTATTGCTGTTTTGCTCGCTGGACTAATAATTGTTTTTCTTCCCAAAGCGCACAAAACCGAATCAACTCACGAAAAAGAATATTTTTCTATTCTTAAAAAAGGTTTAAGTGATGTCTTTAAAAATGCTGTTGTCTTCAAACTTTTATTTTTTACATCGCTGGCCTTCGCTTTTGGTGGCGCGCTAGAGGAATTTTATTCTATTTTTGCAGATCGTGCTGGTTTGCCCACATATGGCATTGGAATATTTATCGCACTTATTACTGGAATAGAGGGGCTCGCAAGTTTTGTCGCCTATCGTTTCGAAAGCCTAAAAACTGAATGGTTCTATTTTCTATTTATACTTAGTGGACTATTGCTCTTGCTCGCCGGTTATTTATTCACTGTGCCAGCACTCCTTCTCATAATTCTGTTTGCATTACCAAACGGCATTGTCCAAACAATCTTTGAGGGTAAATTGCAACATGCAATTCCTTCAGAAACGCGCGCCACCATTTCCTCTGTAAAAGGTTTTTTTCTTGAAACAAAAGCTTTGGTAATTTATTTCGCTGTAGGTTTTATTGCTCAGACCAGCGATTACCGCAACAGCTTTATTGTATTTGGGATAATTATGATGTTTGTAGGATTGTTCTATCTATTATTCACAAGGAAAAATAGCCCTGAAAATTGATAGAAATGAAAAGTCAACATCACATAACACGGCATATACGGCTACGCTCCTCGTACCTCGTCGCTTCGCCCATATTTGCTTGCTCGCTTTGCCTGTAAGAAATATTATACAGGCAGACTCGCAAGCAAACATCGTATATGCCGAAACGTTAGCTGAAATAGTTACATAATTTAAAACTATCAATATATAAAGAAAGTAAACAGTTATGAAAAGAAAACTAACCATCGTACATTTTGTTTTGCTCGTCGCGGTTTTGTCTTTAATCGAATCTGCTCTAATCTTTTTTGAGATATTGCCGCCGCTATCATCATATTCGCTTGGCGGTATTTTTTTTACTTTGGTAAAATTAGCGGTGATTATTTGGATGGGAGTAGCTTTTTATGAAAAAGGACTGGGAAAATCAGCGCTTTATGGGGGCATTTTGGGACTTACATCGTCATCAATTTTTTCTTTAGCAGCTTTTATCAGTAGCACATACTTTAAAAAATCCATTCTTGGAATTTCAGTTCCTTTTGGGGTTTCATATTTTTTGACAATAGCAATTATAATTTTAGAAAATATCATGCTTGGCGCGATCGTCGCGGTTTGCGCAAGTTGGATCACGAAAAAATTAAAACATAAATAAACCCAATTAGAGAAAAAAATTAATATGGAAAATTTTGAAAGAAAAGAAGAGGCGACAGACCTAGAATTAGTTTTATTTCTGATTAACCACATTGAAAATCCCTGCGAAGATTTGAGTAAAAATAATATAAGGGAGTTTTATATAGAAGAAGCAAAAAAAGCTTTGGACACAATACAAGACCCAGGAGCCAAAAAAACTCTTGAGAACACTATAAAAAAATATTCAAAATAAAAGTTTATATGGATCCAACTAATCGAGACGATATAAAACCAGGACTGCGCGTAAAAGTTGTTTTAAAAAAAGATCAGCCGACCGGAGAGTTGACTGAAGGTGTTGTGGGAGAGGTTTTGACGCCTTCGTCGCATCATCCGCGCGGAATAAAAGTTAGATTAGAAGACGGTCAGGTCGGGCGAGTACAAGAAATTTTGGAGTAGGTTGAAAAACTTCCGGATCCCCAATCAGGTCGGGGATGACAACTTGATAGCAACAAAAAATTCCACCACGTCGGATGGAATTTTTATTTTTGCGAATTTAATTTTATTCGAGATTGGTGTAGTAATTATCAACATCTTCACTTTCATCCAGTTCGTTCAATAAATTTTCAATTTTTTCTTTTTGCGTCGGATCGGCGACGTTAATTTTTTCTTTCGCTACGAACTCAGTTTCTATTTCCTCAGGCGTGATTTGTTCTTTTTCCAATCCTTCGCGCAAATTTTCCATATTTTCCGGCGCGGTATAAATTATTAAATCTTCTTCCTCGGTTTCAAAATCATCGGCACCGAGGTCAATCATCTTCAACTGAAACTCATCAAGATTTGGGATAAAATTTTTGTAGTTTGAAATTTTTATCACACCCTTCCGTGAAAACATCCAGGCCACGGAATTTGGCAGACCCATGTTGCCGCCATTTTTTCCGAGAATGTTTTTTACGATGCCGCTTGTTCGATTGCGGTTGTCGGTTAAAGATTCGATAATAATCGCCGCCCCGCCGGGGAGAAATCCTTCATATTGGACGCGTTCAATCTGTCCTTCCGCTCCGCCGCCAATTCCTTTTTGAATCGCCCGATCAACAGTGTCTTTCGGAAGATTAACTGCTTTGGCCTGATCAATCGCGAGGCGTAGTTTAAAATTCATTTTCGGATCGCCATTTCCTCCCTCACGCGCCGCAAGCGTAATGTTTTTAGAAAGGCGCGTAAAAAGGGCGCTCCTTTTTACATCTGCGGCGCCCTTTTGGTGTTTTATTTTTGACCACTTAGAATGTCTGGACATATTAAGTCCGATAAATTCTATTCTTTTTTGAACCCTGTCCCCGCCGGAATGAGGCGGCCGATAATAACATTTTCTTTTAAGCCTTCAAGGCGGTCTATTTTTCCGGTGATAGCCGCGTTAATCAAAACGCGGGCGGTTTCTTGGAAAGAAGCGGCAGACAAGAAACTTTCTGTGGAGAGAGATACTTTGCTAATGCCTAAAAGTAATTCTTCGCCTTCAGCCGGTTCAAGTTTATTTTCTTTGGCGAGTTTATTGGCCTCTTCAAGTTGTGATTTCTCCACAATTTCTCCGGGCAAGAGATCTGTATCGCCAGATTCTTTGATATAAACGCGAGAGAACATTTGTCGGACCATTACTTCAATATGTTTATCATTTAATTTCTGGCCCTGTGACGTGTAAATATGTTGAATTTCTTTAGTTAAATATTTTTGGACAGCCTCCTTGCCTTTTAAGCTGAAGAGTTGGTGTAAGTCCAAATCGCCCTCAGTTAATTGATCGCCGCGTTCCACGGCAGCGCCATCTTTTATCCAGAGGACATAGCCTGGCGGGATAATATATTCTTTAACTTTTTCCGCTTCAGCTTCTACGACCACTAAATTTTCTTCGGCAGACACAACCATGCCGTCGCGCTCTGCGTTAACTTCTTTTCCGTTTTTATCTAAGCCCAGAAGCTCGCCCCCTACAATCTTGTCTCCTTTTTTGAAGGTCGTTTTTTTATTTTTACTGACTGAATATTTTGTTTCTTCTTTTTCAAGGTATTTAATTTTTATATTTCTTTGCCCCGGAATTCCTTTGGTAATAATTTCTCCGGTTGGGCCGATAATTGTTTTTGCGTCTTCTTCAACTTGTGCTACGCCGGTAACATCGGAGATAAAAGCTTTGCGTTTTGGTGCGCGCGCTTCAAAAAGTTCTTCAACACGCGGCAAACCCTGGGTAATATCCAAGCCGGCCACGCCGCCAGTATGGAAGGTTCTCATCGTAAGCTGGGTGCCTGGTTCGCCGATGGATTGAGCCGCAACTACGCCGACAGGCGAGCCGAGTTTCGCAAGTTTGTTGTAGCCTAAATCGTAGCCATAACATTTTTGACAGACGCCCTTTTTGAGGCGGCAGGACAAAATTGAACGCACATGAATTTGTTCCAAATCAAGTTTTTCTAATTTTCTTCCGATTTCTTCAGTGATGAGTTCATTCTTTTTTACTATGATTTTTTTGCCTTTTTCATCCATAACGTCTTCCGCGGCAAAGCGTCCCAAAATTCTCGCAAGCAGAGTTTCACCCATTTCCTCACTTTCTTTTTTTGTCATCAAGACACCCTCACTATCTTTGCAATCCTCTTGAATAACGATTACATCTTGGGCAACGTCCACTAAGCGTCGAGTTAAATAACCGGCGTTCGCGGTACGGAGTGCTGTATCGGATAAACCCTTTCTTGTACCGTGCGTGGAAATAAAATATTCCAACACGTCAAAACCGGCTTTGAAATTTCCTTTCACCGGCAATTCAATAATTTCGCCAGCCGGGTTAGACACCAAACCCTTCATGCCCATCATCTGAGTAACCTGGCCCCAAGAACCGCGGGCGCCGGAATCAATCATGGAGAAAACCGGACCGCGTTTATCCAAACTTTCTTTAGTTAATTTAATGATGTCATCTTTGACCGTGGTCCAGATACTGATAATTTTATTATGATATTCATTTTGAGTGAGAAGGCCGGATTCAAATTGTTTTTGAACCGTGTCAACTTCTTCGTCGCCGCGGTTGATAAGTTTTTCGCGGTCGGCCATGACTGGGAGATCATCCATGCCCCAGGAATAGCCGGAAAGAGTTAAATATTTAAATCCGGTTTCTTTGAGCACGTCCAAAACTTCAGCGGTTTTTTCTTCGCCGTAAAATTCTAGGCAAAGTTTGATGGCCTCACTTAACTTTTTTACGTTAGTAACTTCGTTAATGTAGGGAATAAGAGGCGGCAGGTGTTGATTCAAAATTAATCTGCCGAGAGTCGTTTCCAAAAACCCATTTTCAATTTTTTCTTTTTTGGCTTTATCCAAAAGCGCTTCGTCGCATTTAACTTTTATTGTTTGTTGCAGGGTAATTTGTCCAAAATTGTGCGCCATCAGGGCGTCTTTCGCGGAAGAGAAAAATTTTATTTTTTCCGTCGGCTCGCCGGCATCAGTCATATAATAACATCCCCAGGCAATATCTTTATTCGGCGTGGCGATAGGATTGCCGGTCGCCGGCTTCAAAAGATTGTGGGTTGAAAGCATTAGGTTTTTTGCTTCCTCTTTGGCGCCTTCGGTGAGCGGTACGTGCACGGCCATTTGATCGCCGTCAAAGTCGGCATTGAAAGCGGTACAAACGAGCGGATGAATTTGAATAGCCTTACCTTCTATTAAAATTGGTTGAAAAGCTTGGATACCCAAGCGGTGTAAGGTCGGAGCGCGGTTTAGGAGAACAAAAGCATCTTTAACAATATTTTCTAAAATATCCCAAACTTCCGGGCGGCCGGACTCGATAAAGCGGGAAGCGGAACGGACATTGTGGACAAGTTCGCGCCCGATTAGATGATGAATGACAAATGGTTTAAAAAGTTCGAGAGCCATTCTTTTTGGCAAACCGCATTGGTGTAATTTTAAACTTGGGCCGACAACGATGACTGAACGGCCAGAATAATCAATTCTTTTGCCCAAAAGATTTTGGCGGAAGCGGCCTTGTTTTCCCTTTAAGACATCAGCAATAGATTTTAACATTCTTTTCTGTCCGGTTGAGGCAACCACGGTTTTGCTGTGGCGAGCGGAGTTATCAATTAAAGCATCAACCGCTTCCTGGAGCATTCTTTTTTCGTTGCGACAAATAACTTCGGGAGCATTTAGTTCCACTAATCGTTTTAAACGATTATTTCGGTTGATGACACGGCGATAAAGGTCATTCAAATCGGATGTTGCAAAGCGGCCGCCATCCAATGGCACCATTGGGCGGAGGTCTGGCGGAATAATCGGAACATTTTTTAAAATCATCCAGTCTGGCTTGATTTTGTTAATCCTCAAACTCTTGAAAAGTTTTACTCGGCGGATAAGTTTATCCTTCTTAATACCTTGAGCGGTTTTTAATTCTTCTTCCAGGGGTTTAATTTCTTTTTCAAGATCAACTTTTTCCAATAATTGGCGGATAGCCTCGGCGCCGATGCCAGCTTCAAAAAGATGGCCATATTTCAAAGATAAATCGTGGTAAGTCATTTCTGAAATAATCTTCATCGCTTTTAATTCTTTCAACTCTTTTTCCGCGCCGTTAAATTCTTCTTCCAGTTCCTGAATTCGTTCGTCTCGGTCCAAAGTAGCCTGGACAATTCTAGATTCAATTTTGGAAGCATCTTCTTCTTCCGATTTTTGGTTTCGAAGAACAGCAACCTGGCGTTCCACCTCGTTCATAATCATTTTTTTCTTGTTTTTGAACTCCTGTTTTAGACCGAGGATTGTCTGTTCTTTCAAATCTTCCCTGACCGAGGTTACGATGAAGTTAGCAAAATAAATAACCTTTTCTAAATTTTGGACTGACAAATCTAAAATCAACCCAATCTTAGAGGGCACACCTCTCAAAAACCAAATATGAGAAATCGGGACGGCCAAGTCAATGTGTCCCATTCTTTCCCGGCGAACAAGAGAGTGTGTTACTTCCACTCCGCACTTGTCGCAAATAATTCCTTTGTAGCGGATCTTTTTGTATTTTCCGCAATAACATTCCCAGTCCCGCGTCGGACCAAAAATTTTTTCGGAAAATAAGCCATCTTTTTCCGGTTTTTGAGTGCGATAATTAATAGTTTCGGGTTTTGTCACTTCGCCGTATGACCAGGAGCGGATTTCTTCCGGAGACGCGAGTTTTAATTTTATCGCGTCAAATTCAATTGGTTTTTGAGGAGTGTACATATCAAATGAGAAAAGTTATAAAATTATTTTTTTTCTTCATTGGTAACGGGAGACATCTCTTCACCACCATTTTTTTTCTTCAGTAGTTCTACATCAAGACAGAGGCCCTTTAATTCGCGAACCAAAACATTGAACGATTCAGGAATGTTAAGATTTTTAATCGCTTCACCTTTAACAATTGATTCGTACGCTTTGGAGCGACCTGGAACATCATCGGATTTGATGGTCAGAATTTCTTGCAATGTGTGAGCCGCGCCATAACCTTCTAGCGCCCAGACTTCCATTTCACCAAAACGTTGGCCGCCGAATTGCGCCTTACCGCCGAGCGGCTGCTGGGTTATAAGCGAGTATGGACCAATGGAGCGTTGATGAATTTTATCTTCCACCATGTGGTTCAGTTTCAACATATAAATTTGACCAACAGTTGTTTTTTTATCAAATGGATCACCAGTCTTGCCATTGTAAAGCGTAATTTTTCCATTTTCCGGGAAGCCGGCTTTTACCAATTCTTCCTTAATGATTGTTTCCGGGATGCCGTCTAAAATCGGCGTCACGGTTTTGTATCCCAAAGTTTTCGCGGCAATTCCAAGGTGAGTTTCCAAAATTTGCCCGATATTCATACGAGAGACAACGCCGAGCGGGGAGAGAATGACATCAATCGGTACGCCGTTTGGCAGGAAAGGCATATCTTCAATAGGAACGATTTTTGAAACGACACCTTTGTTGCCGTGGCGGCCGGCCAATTTATCGCCGACCTGAAGTTTTCTCATGTCGGCCACGGAAACCTGGATTGATTTGATAACGCCAGGCGGCAATTTGTCGCCGGTTTCCTGGGAGAAAATTTTAATGTCAACTACTTTTCCGTGTTCACCGTGTTCAAGATAGAGAGAAGTGTCGCGAACGTCGCGGGCTTTTTCTCCAAAAATGGCGCGGAGTAGTTTTTCTTCCGCGGAAAGTTCGGTTTCTCCTTTAGGAGTAATTTTACCAACTAAAATATCGCCAGAAGAAACTTTGGCGCCGATTCTAATGATGCCATTTTCATCAAGATTTTTAAGTTTTTCTTCGCTGACGTTTGGGATGTCGTTGGTTACAAGTTCTGGTCCGAGTTTTGTATCGCGAACGTCAATTTGATAATTTTCAATATGGATTGAAGTGAAGCGGTCATCGCGGACGACTTTTTCTGAAATAATTACGGCATCTTCGTAGTTGTATCCTTCCCAGGCCATGAAAGCCACAAGCATATTTTGTCCGAGAGCAAGTTCGCCGCCGTCTGTCGCCGGACCGTCGGCTAGGGCGTCACCCCTTTTTATTTTTTGATCCTTGTCCACGATCGGTCGTTGATTAATGCAAGTGGACGCGTTGGAGCGAGCAAATTTGTTTAAGCGATAAATTTTAAATTTATCATTTTTTTCTAAAACATGAATTTTATCTCCTTCCACTTCCACGACTCTTCCGTCTTCCTCGGCAATTTTTACGTGGCCAGAATCTCTCGCGGCGCGAGCTTCAATACCAGTGCCAACAATTGGCGCCTGGGGATTGATGACTGGCACTGCCTGCCGTTGCATGTTTGTTCCCATCAAGGCGCGGATAGCGTCATCATGTTCCAAAAATGGAATTAAGGCAGTGCCAACACTTACAATTTGTTTTGGTGAAACATCCATGTAATCAATATTCCAGGCATATTCAATGCTAGGTTTACCGTATTTTCTGACGCCTGCTTTTTCAGTTAAAAAATAACCATTCTCGTCAATCGGAGTCGTCGCCGGAGTAGTGACAGCTTTTTCTTCAGTGAAAGCGTTTAAATAAACTACTTCGTCTGTCGCGCGAGGCTTAACTTGGATAGTTTTTAAATTTTTATCCTTGGCTAGTTTCGCGGCAATTTCTTTGGTAATTTTTGTTTCAGCTTTTTCTCCCGCAACTTCTTCCCGTAAAATTTCTCCAATTGCGGATTTTCCGTCGTTTGGCACTTCGCGAATCACTTTGCGGTAAGGCGCTTCAATAAATCCATATTCGTTTACGCGCGCGTAAGAAGAAAGGTGACCGACCAAACCAATATTCGGACCTTCCGGAGTAGCGATTGGACAGATGCGGCTGTAGTGGGTTGGATGGACATCGCGCACTTCAAACCCAGCTCGCTCGCGGGAAAGACCGCCCGGACCCATGGATGAAAGGCGGCGTTTGTGCTCCAGTTCGGCCAAGGGATTTGTTTGATCCATAAACTGGGACAACTGGGAGGACATAAAAAATTCCTTGACTGCGCCGATAACCGGTTTGGCGTTTGTCAGTTTGTTTGGAGTAAGCGCGGTAATGTCAATCGTGCTCATTCTGTCTTTTACAATACGTTCCATTCTGGCTAAACCAATACGGAATCTGTTTTGCACTAATTCGCCGACCGCCCTGATGCGGCGATTGCCCAAGTGGTCAATATCATCGGCCGGTTCTTGGGTGATATTTAATCTAATGATTTCTTTAATAATAGTTACCAAGTCTTCGCGGTGGAAAATTCGATTTTCTTTTGTGTCTTCCACTTCACCCTGGACGCCGAAACGTTGATTAAATTTATAACGGCCGACCATGCTAAAATCATAGCGGTCAAAACGGAAAAACATGGCGTAAATTAAAGAGCGAGCATTATCTACGGTAGCAAGGTCTCCCGGGCGAATTCTTTTATAAACTTCTTTTAAGCCTTCGTCTTCCGAATGGGCAATGTCTTTTTCCAAGGTATTTTTGATAAAACTCATTTCTTTATCGGTATCAACGTCCTTGAAAAGAGAAATAATTTCCTCGTCAATTCCATAACCAAAGGCGCGGAGGAGGGAGGTGACGGCAACTTTTCTTTTACGGTCAATTTTTACCCAAATAACTCCGGATTGGTCTGTTTCAATTTCAAGCCATGCGCCGCGGTTCGGAATAATTTTCGCGCCATAGAATTTTTTGCCGTGATGTACCTCCGAAGTAAAAAAAACACCGGCCGAACGGACGAGTTGAGAAACAACCGCGCGTTCAATGCCGTTCACGATAAAAGTTCCCCGGTCGGTCATCAGAGGCATGTCGCCGAGGTATATTTCTTGTTCTTTGAGTTCTCCTGTTTTTTTGTTGGTCAATCTCACTTTTACGCGAAGAGGCGCTTCAAAATTTACATTTTTTGCTTTGCTCGTAATCTCGTCGAATTTTGGTTCATCAAGATAGTAATCGGTAAAATAAAGTTCAAGATCCCGGCCCATGATGTCCCGGATGGGAGAAATTTCTTCAAAAAGTTCGGCCAGACCTTTTTTAAAAAACCATTCGTAAGATTTTTTTTGCAATTCAATCAAATCGGGCAGAGGAATAACCTCTCTTAGTTTGGTAAAAAATTTTCGCGGGGCAACTTCGGTTGGCATATTTATAAAATTATTTTAAATATTTTTAATAATTTTTAATATTTGACAAAAAAACACAAAAAGAGCTCCCTCCTCTTTTTGGGTGAGCTTTAAGAGGATAAATCAAATTTTTTCCACTGCCTTGTATGCATTTAATATTTTGCTCCGCATTCTTAAGGCGGATTTGGCAGGATTATCCCTCACTTTTTTTGAACTTCCAGGACGATTCGCCTGGGTGTTCCTTGCGTAATTTTACAACAAGTAAAGTAGGGGACTTTTGTTATTACCTTTAATTTAGCAGGGTATTTTAGGCTTGTCAAGTATTTTTAAGGTGGTTATAAACAGCTTATCCACAAAAAGTTGTGGAAAAGTGAAAAAATAACTTAGCGAAAGTTAAAATTTTGGCTAATTATAAAGTTTTTCAAGCTCTTGACGAAAATAGTTTTTTATGCTAAAGTAAAATGTCCTGCCTCTGAATGGGGGTACGGAAGTTCATTTTTTCGCTAAAACAAGGGGCTTTGGGCCCCAGGGAGGTGCGTGATGAGGGTTGCTCTCGTGACGTTCGTGGCGTTCCTGATGTCTGGCTGCTTCACGTCCCATACGGGACTTCGAAGTGGCGGGCTCGAGTACTCCGCCAGCGGTTTCATGGGGCCGGGTCCCATGGAGGCGGCTTCGGCCGATCTCATGTCAGCTCAAGCTGATCGCGTTCGGGCCGAAGGTCGTGCGCTCGAAGCTCACCCCGAGTTTTTCATGGGCTGGCGCGGCTACAGCGGCTATTACGGGTACGGGAGTTACGGACGGGTGGATCCGTCCTACTACTACCCGGCCTATGGTCGCCCGGTATCAACGCCAGCTCTCGAAGAGCGAGCGCGTGGACTCGAAGACCAGGCAACTGATTTCGAGAGGCGTTTGGACGCCCTCGAGGGGAGGCAGCCATGACGAAGTACGTGTTCGCGGTTCTCTTCGCGATCCTGCCGGTCGGCTGCGGCATCTGGGGCGGCTACGCCCCGGGGTTCTCGGGCTACGTTCCGCCGGCAGCCTACGGCACTTCGATGGGAGGAGCCATGGGCTACGGTGGCGGCTACGGCGGCGGATACTTCATTCCCCCGCCTCCGCCGGAGGGTCTGGCCTTCGTTGAGGGCCACGGGTACCCGAACCAGTGGCGTGACGCCCACCTCGTCCGTGTCGTCAACAACACGGACTGGTACGTTCGCGTCAGGATGGACGGAGTGGATTTGTCCTTTTCCGACCTCTACGCGGGACTGCCACTCCTCCCGCCGCGCGTTGAGGGGCAGTTCTACGCTCCGCTCGCCGAGACCAACCTCCGGTCTGGCTGCGAGACACACCACTTCGAGTTCGAGGCGTACCTCGCCCCGAACTTCGAACGGCCGGTGATTCGTTCCGACCGGGAACGCCAGTTCTGTGTCGGATGGGAGAGCCAGGAGGTGAATATCGGCAGCCCGTTCTAAACGGGTCGGCCGATTCAGGGGGTAAGGCGCTTCAGTGCAAACTGGGGCGCCTCTTTTTTAATAAAAAAATCCCCCGACTATCTCGCGGGGGATTTTATAATTTGCAATTTACGGAGTAACTGGCGCGCCAGAGGCTCGGAGTAATTGATTAATAACAAAGTAGGAAATGGCATAGGCCATCACGACAATCACGGTTCCAATGATCGCATTGGTAAGAATTCTTTTGGCTTTAGTAATTTTTTCTTCGTTGCCCGCCGCCGTCATCCAGAGAAATCCACTAAAAATAAAGAGAATTACCACGATTGTGCCTATTGCTCCAAGAGCGATATTTATGATTTTACCGGCAATGATGAGTGGCCCCTGTTCTTCGGCATACTGAGCCTGAGCTTCGCCATAAGCTGCCTTGCCAAAATTTTGTAGTTCTTCCACTTGAGCAAAAACAGGCAGAGCAGAAAGAATGAGAATTGAAGCAAGGACAGTTGAGACAAATAATTTTTTAGAAATAATTTTCATATTTTTTTAAATTAAGGCGCTACGGTTGGAGTGCTTGAAGCTTGCATCAAGCGGTCCACGACAAAATAAGTAATGGCATAAGCAGCCATAATAATAATTAAACCGATAATTGCCGCTTCCAAAGTTTCTTTTGCTTTTGTAACACGCTCTTCTTTGCCGCGGGCCGTCATCCAAATATAGCCCGCGTAGATAATTAGAAGCGCGGCGACTATCCCCAAAATACTAAGGGCGGTTTGAATAATTCCTCCGATAATTTCGGGGAGGCTCCGTGGTTCTTCGGCGCCGACTCCGTAAGCTTCACCGCCGACTGATTTTAATTTTTCTAGAGCATCAGAAGGCGCGGCTTGGGAAAAAAGAGGAGTTAAAAGAGAGGCCAACGCAAAAATAACGCAACAGATTAAAAAGATTTTTTGGAATTTAAACATATTTATAATTTAATAATTTACGGTTCTTCGCCGGCACAAAAAGCGTCACAGCCGCTCCAAACAGTGGGATCCATACAAAATGTTCCTCCCGGACAAGAGCAGGGGGTTTCCGTTTCCGCGCAGGTTACTTCGCCGCCGCCCTCGGTCGGCAACAAACGGGAAGTTACAAAATAAGTAATGGCGTAAGCGGCAAAGACAATCGCTAAACCAATAACAGCCGCTTCAATAAGTTTTTTTGCTTTTTCAATTTCCTGCTCATTGCCACGCGCCACCATCCAAATAAATCCGCCATAAAGAGTAAGCCCTAAAAAAATTACCCCGACAAAGCCTAAAACAATGGAAATAATTGATCCGATTCTCGCTTCCAGACTTGTTTCTTCGGAAAACCCGGCTGACTTCCGCGCGCTTTCAAGGCCGCCGAAAACTGCCGCTGAAGTTGCTTGATAAAAAATAAAAAATCCGACGAGCAGCAGAACAGAGACAATTAAAATTTTTTGATATTTTTTCATTCGCGCAGTGGGGGAGTTAAATGAAAATTAAATTTTAATTTTCGAACGAGCAAGCAAGTACAGGGTGAATACCCTTTATTAGTCGCCGAGTAAAGTTTCCGTGACAAAATAAGTAATGGCGTAAGCGGAAAAAACAATTACCATGCCAATCACGGCGTTCGTTATTAAGCTTTTTGCCTTGTTAACTCGTTCATCGTTGCCCGCCGCTGTCATCCACATCAAGCCGCCGGCGATCATTAAAATTAAAAAGACAACTCCGACAAAACCCAAGGCGTAAGAAATAATGCTGCCAATGCGCGCGGGAATTGAACTCTCTCCTTCTTGGGGAATGCCAGCAACTTCGGCCGCCTCGCCAAGTCCGGAACGAACGCCGCTTGTGTCTCCAGCGTCTTCTCCGTCAGCCGGCTGGGCGAGAGCAAGATTCGCGCTAAAAATCGTAAAAAGAACTGCCGCGACACAGATAAATTTAAAAATTTTTACTTTTCCTATTTTTAAAAACATAAACTTCGGGATAATCGAGAATGGGGTGGGGAAAACCCCACCCCACTTTCTAAATTAGGTATTTGTAACGTTCATCAAAGTTCTGACAACATACGAAGCGATTGCCCAGGCCATTACAATAATGACCAAGCCGATAATACCGGCAGTGAGGATTTGTTTCGCTTTGGAAATTCTTTCCTCGTTGCCAGCCGCCGTCATCCACATAAAGCCGCCGTAAAGAACAATGACCACGGCAATGATGCCCAAGAAGCCCAATGCCACGTTAATGATTCTCGCGGCAACAGCTCTCGGATCTGAAGCTTGCAAGCCGATATTCGCGTTGTTAATGATATTCAGGCCCAAGATATCATTGGTTTGCGCGGAGACCAAAACTGGAGTCAAAAGACTCAGGATGGTTAAGCAGAAAAATACTTTTTTTAACATTTTCTTCACCCCCTTTCAGGTTTTCTACAAATATTTTGTAGAAGATTATAATCCAAATGCTGTAAGGATAAAATCAACCAATGTGTAACTTGTAAAAATTATAATAAGACCAATTACTGCCCACATTAAAATATCTTTGCCTTTCTTTATTTTATCAGGGCTTCCGCCCGAGGTCAACCAAGTAAATCCGCCAAAAACAAACATCGCGAGCGCCAGGGCGCCAACAACACCAAGAATTGTTTTAATGATTCTGCCAATAAGCTCTGGTCCGGTTACCTCGCCAATGGGAGACTTTATTTTATAAGTCGGGAAAAGCTCTTCTTCGGTGGGCGGTATCTCGGTTTCTTCTTCCTTAGTAAGGTATGTCAATCCCATTGATTCACAATAATCTTCGCAAGCAGATATTTCTATACCTGGTTGGCGGATAAAACATTGGCATTGCCACTGCCTATCAAAAGATTCGCATGTAGGCAAAAATTGGATGGCCGATGCCCCTTCAACGCCTGCTTCTCTGGCCCATTCCGGGCCGAGATCGCGGCAAGTTATAGCGCAGTCGGTTAAACATCTGTCACGATCATCATGGAAGTATGGCGAGGTGAGGTAGCAACGGCATTCTTCGGCCGCTTCGACTAAGGAAAGTGGTAGTAGGAGAAAAAGGAAAAAAATAGAAAAAATAGTCCAGGTTTTGAAGATAAAAATTTTTTGCGGTAAAAACATTTTTATAATCCAAAGGCTGTTAATAAAAAATCTACTAAAGTATAGCTAGAAAAAATTACTACAAGCCCAATCACTGCCCATATTAAAATATTTTTTCCTTTTTGTATTTTTTCCGAACTGCCGCCAGAGGTCATCCAAGTAAAGCCGCCATAAACAAACATCGCAAGCGCCAAAGCGCCGACAACCATCAAAATAGTTTTGATAATGTTGCCGATAAGGCGCGGGACAGAAGTTATTCCCGTTCCGCCGCCAAGAGGATTTTCCAATTCAACTTTTTCCGGCGCGCCATCGGTTCCAGTAATAATTTGGCATCGGCCATCTCTAAATTCTTGACCTTCTGGACACGTTGTGGCGGCCATGGTGGGGGTGGGCGAAGAACAATAATTACCTGCCGGGCGAGTTTGGCAGGTGTACCCAGAAGGGCAGGCAACTAAACGGCAATTTCCGATGAAGCTGGGTGCTTCGTTTCCGCTTGAATCAAAACAGGAGACAATTATGCCATAAGTGGCGCAAGAGCCAGCTTCTCCGCCACAGTCCGCGTCTGTGCTGCAAGTCGTGAAGGCAAGCACTGACAAAGGAAAAAAACTTGTCAAAAAGAAAGATACCGCCAGAGAAAAGAAAAATAAATTTTTGATAGATTTTTTCATTTTAAACGCCAAAAGCTTTAAGGACAAAATCAACCGCGGCATAACTTAAGAAAATTACGGCCATGCCAAGAACCGCCCAAACCAAAGTCATGCGCGCCGTTTTTATTTTTTCCGGACTGCCGCCGGAAGTCATCCAGACAAAACCGCCGTAGACAAAAATTAAAAGGGCAATCGCGCCGAGAATTCCTAAAACAGTTTTGATAGCCTTACCGATAAGTTGAGTCGGAGAAACAGCGCCGATTGGCGAAGTCCATTCTATTGGGCCAGTAGTCCCAGTTATTGCTCCCGTTGTCGCTTGAGAGGCTTCAGTTGCGGCTCGGCATTTGTCAATTTCTATCTGAGCTTTTTCTACTTCAGTGTTTCGTTGTGAAATTAAATCAAGAAGTTGGGTTATCTGGCTTGAAATTAAGTCAAGTTGAGCTTCGCAATCTTCTATAGTTATGGTAGTTCCACAATCTGGTCGCATACGATCATATACTTCTTGATTTCTATTTTTTGTTTCTTCCAGGGCGGTTATGCGATTATTTAAATCGGTTAGTATTCGAGTTGCTGGTTCAATCCCCGCGCAATCAGCTTCCATTCTTCCGGACAAAGCACGCAATTCTTCTAGAGTCACGGCAAAAGTCATTTGGGTAGACATCAGGGTCATTAATAAAATCGACCAGATATAAATCACAAATTTAAAATATTTTTTTGGGTTCATATTTTTAAATTATGGAGTTGTACTTTCTCCGGAAGGCGAAGTAGTCGTTTATTCTCCTGGGGTTTTCCACCAATCTTGTGTGCCAAATATTTTAACGTTACTAACCGGCGTGCCAGTCATAGCAGCAATAGCAAAGTTAACAATTATCCAGGCGCCAAGCACTATCGCCACGCCAATTACGGCGTTCGTGATAATCTTTTTTCCTTTGTCAATCATTTCTGATTTTCCTCCGGCTATTAGAAATACAACGCCTCCATAAATAAAGAAAAGCAGGGCAAGTGAGCCAACCATTCCTAAAATTAATTTAGTTAAATTAATGCCGAGTAAAATAAAATCGTTAAATCCGCAGTTACCGCTTGAAGTGCACGGTGGTAGAAGCGGCGTCGCCGGCCAGGAAGCGTAAACCGGCAGCGTAACGAGTAATGACAAACAAACAGTAAATAGTAAAATTAAAGCAATTTTATTTTTGAATGTCATGGGTAATTGAGTAATTAAGTAATTAGGTAATTATTTGGGTCGATTGACTTGCTGCTTAGTTGAATTTATATAATTATTTAATTTCAGGTGTAATTTTGAAAGTTTATTTTGCAAAATATTTGCCGTTTCTTTGGTTATTTTTTCTCTTTCAGATAGCAAGTTTAGCCAGTATACACTTTCCAATAAAGAGCCCCTTGAGTTGTAGTTAAATTTATTTTTATCAAGAAAATGATAACGGCCAAAGCCCTCCGAGATATTGGCGCCGATTGAGTCTATGGCGGCAATAAATTGATCGCCCATTATCTTTTTGTCTTGCCAATTTAATATGTTATAAATTTTCCAAGCGTCTTTGCCAATCTCCCTTGCTAATTTATAAATTTCCAAATCTTCCAGCTCCATAATTACTTAATTACCAAATTACCTAATTACTGCCGTATTGTTTGATTAACTCTTCCCTGGGCCAAGCCGATTGCTTCCTTTAGAGTTTGCGTGCCGGCAACTACATTTTCAATCATTTCATTCAGAATTTTTTCCATGGCTAGAGCGTCCATTCCCTGGTACCAAGATTTGGCCGTTAAAAGTTCGGAAGCAAAGACTGCTAAATCAAGATCTTCAATCTGGCTCGCCACAAGGGAGCGAAGTGCGGTCGGTTTTTTTGTTTTAGCCAAATATTTTTGGGCATTCTCGGCTTTAGCGGCAAATTGTAAAAAGTCCCAGGCCTCATTTTGATTTTTAGTTTTTGTGGAAACTGTTTCCACCCAATAGTTGGCAAAATTTATTTCTTGGCTGCCTTCAATTTGAGGCATTTTTGCGATGGCAAAATTTAATTTTGGCGCGAGGTTTTTGATTTGCGGAATATGATATGAGTAGCCAAAGAAGAAAGCCGCGCGGCCGGTACTAAACGCTTCAAGCGAGTTGGGCATATTGTTATTCCAGGTGTAAACCTCTTTATAAGGTGAGGCAAAATCAGTATAAAAACCCAAGGCATCTTCGCCGGGAGGGTTTATGAGAGTTGCTCCCGCGGGCATCGCGGCAAAAGTGGCGTTACCATTTTCATCAGCCATAATTGTTCCATTTTGCATCATCAAAAGCGAAAGAATATCCGGCGCTCGTTCGACATTGTTTGCCGTGCCAATCGCCGCGCCAGATTGTAAAATATTTCCTTGTTTATCAATTTTAGCGATTTTTTTAACATCCTCTGAAAATTCCGCCCAAGTTCGGGGCGGTTCGGGAATAGCGGAGGCATTTAAAATATCGCGATTGTAAAAAAGTGCCAGAGTATCAAGATAAAGGGGCAAGCCATAGATTCTGTCTTCGGCCGGTTGATCTCCTGCCTGATATTTTAAAACGACATCTTTTGCCACCTGATCCATAAAATCGGTTCTGAGCGCCCGGAGAGAAAGAGTCGATGTAGTTTGCAATTGGATAGTAGTTTCTTTTTTAACGGTGCCTGTAGTTATCTGGTAAGGCAGAGTGATAGTTTTGGGCATTGGCAGAATTTTGGTTTGGTATTCGCGCACCCAAGTGTTTGGAATGGAAAATAAGTCTGGCCCGCGATCTTCGGCCAGGGCGTTTAGAAGAGTTTTTTCATATTCTTCCATGCGCAATTTACGATAAGAGACAGAAACATTCGGATGGATTGCCTTGTAAGCTGTGATGATTTCATCAAAAGCGTCTTGGTCGTCAAAAACCCGCCAGTAGACAAGGTTTATTGGCTTCATTGCTTCCTGAGCTTCTTGCGACGTTCCTTTGCAAATCGGGCCGGCGGTGATGATGAAAGTAAAAAGTAAAAAAAGTGGCAGGAATTTTGATTTCATAATATTATCGTTGGTAATTAAGTAATTAGGTAATTGAGTAATTTATAGAAATTGAGAAGAAGAGCCGCAATTACTAGTTACAAATTACTAATTACTAAAACTTTAATTTTTTCAAATATTTAGAGAAGTTCGGTTTTAAGTCTTTTCGCGATAAGGCCAAATCAACATTAGCTTTAAGCCAGCCAATTTTTGAACCGGCGTCGTAATAAGTTCCGTCTATTTCACACGCGTAAACAGGGCGTTTTTTAAGAAGTCCGGCGATGGCTTCTGGGAGCCAAAATTCTCCGCCGGCGCCGGGTTTTAATTTTTCCAATTCGTCAAAAATATCCGGAGTTAAAACATAGCCGTAAAGCGTGGCTAAAAGCGACGGAGTTTTTTCCGGACCTGGTTTTTCCACGATTTTTTTAACTTGATAAATATTTTTTTCAATTTTTTGCGCGTCAAGCATGCCGTATTTTTTTGTTTCTTCTCTGGTAACTTTGATAGCTGTCATTACTGGATCAGTATATTTTTCATAAGCTTCAATCAATTGTTTTAATCGGGGTTTTGCGCCATTTAAAATTAAATCGTCGCCCGAGAGAACAGCGAATGGTTCATTTCCCACAACTTGCCGGCAATTCATAACCGGCGTGGCATTACCGTAAGGGCCTTTTTGCCTGATATAAATAAAATTTGCCATATCAGCGATGTTTTTTAGCTCCTGTCGGATTTCTTCTTTGCCTTGTTTTTTTAGCCAATTTTGTAATTCAAAATTATAATCAAAATGGTCTTCCACGGCGCGTTTGGAAGCGCCGGTCACAAGAATTACATCAGTAATTCCCGAAGCCACGGCTTCTTCAACAATATATTGGATAACAGGCTTATCAACGATAGGCAACATTTCTTTTGGCTGGGCTTTGGTCGCCGGAAGAAATCTGGTGCCATAACCGGCTACGGGGATAATAACTTTACGAATTTTTTGAGTCATATTAAAAAGAAACAAGATTAACTTTGGTTCTTTATTTAATTAATTCATTATAGCATAGATTATCGGTCAAGAGAATTGGGTTTATGGTTTTTTCTTTTGTTTTTTGGTATAATAGGATTAGGAGGAATATTAATAAACAGCCCTAAATATTTTGGGGAATTAAAGTTTAAAATTATGAACAAAAAGGTTCTTGTCCCGGTCATCGTCGTTTTGGCCGTGGCGGTTTTGGCCGGCGGCTATTGGGCGTGGCAAAGATATGAGCAGCAACGTCTGGCCAGGCAATTTTTATCGGGTTTCGCAGGTTTAGGCGGCGGTAACGCCAGTGATTTACAAAAGTGGGCAGAAAGTATGGAGGCACTTGGTGGAATGGAAAATTATGAAGAAACCGGCGAGGAAGAGAGAGAGCTAACACCAGAAGAAAAATTTAGCGCGACTGAAGAGATTGGAGTGGATACTCCTTTTGTCAGTGAGGTGAAAAATGATATTGGAGAAGTTATTGGCGATGTTTTTGGAGGCGTAAAAGTATCAAGTTATTTGAATAATTATCTTGGAATGGGCGAGGGAACGGGCATGGTTGAATTTATAACCAAGAAGACTACAACAGCCGGCGATTTAAATAAATTAACCTCGGCTTTTTCTTCTCGGGGTTTTTCAGTTATCACGAGTGGCGTTAGTAGTGGGGAAGCATCTTTAATGATGAGTAAGGATAACTCTCAATACACCGTGACCTATACGGTTGGTGGACAGGAGGTTGGAGTTGTCATATTTAGTGAAGTAAGCGTCGAATAAAATTATTTTTTGAATTAATTTAAAAAATTATGGATGAACAAAAACCGCAAGCGCCGGCAGAAAATCCAAAACCGGCGGGCGGAGAGAAAAATACGGGTATGGCAATCGTAGCCTACATCCTGTTTTTCATCCCGCTTTTAGTTGGAGCACACAAGGATTCGTTTGTGAAATATCACGTGAAACAAGGTTTGGTCCTTTTTTGCATAGGCATAATTATTTGGCTTATTGGAATGTTGATTCCCTGGTATTGGTGGTTTAGTTTTTATTGGGTCATTAGGTTGTTGCAGTTGGGTTTGTTAGTTCTTGTAATTTTGGGAATTGTGAACGCCGCAGGAGGCAAACAAGAGCCAGTTCCTTTGGTTGGAAAATTTGCTGACATGTTCAAGTTCTGAAATTGAATATATTTAAAAACCGCGGAAAAATCTCCGCGGTTTTTTTATTTTAATTTTGTTACTCCCGATTCGCTCTCGCCATTCTTTTTGCCGTAATTTCATCCAAATGAATTTTTCTGATGCGAGTGTTTTTGGGAGTTACCTCAACCAGCTCATCATCGCCGATATATTCCAGAGCGTCTTCAAGATACATGGTCTTTGGCGCGTTAAAGTGTTCAGCTGAACCGTCACCTTTGGAGCGCATGTTAGAAAGCTCTTTGGCCTTGCAAACGTTAACGCGGATGTCGCCGCTTCGCGCATTTTGTCCGACAACTTGGCCTTCGTATACTTTAACGGCAGGACCGATAAAGAGTACGCCGCGATCCTGAATATTGATCATGCCGTAAAGATTGGTCGTTCCGGTTTCGTGAGCCACGAGAGATCCTTGGTCGCGTTCGCGCCAGTTGCCCGGATCAGGAAGATACTCGGCAAAATTTGTATTTATAATTCCCAAACCTCGCGTGTCAGTTAAAAATTCACTGCGATAACCAAAAAGTCCGCGCGTCGGAATTAAAAATTCTAAATAAGTAATTCCATCAATAGTTTTCATATCTTTTAATTCGCCTTTTCGGCTGCCCAATTTTTGAATAACAATTCCGGAGTGTGCTTCGGGTACTTCAACAAAGACGCGTTCGTATGGCGTCATTTTTTTTCCGTCAATTTCTTTTTCAATAACTTTTGGCCGGGAAACTTGAAGTTCAAAACCTTCGCGGCGCATCCTTTCAATTAGAATTGATAAATGTAATTCGCCTCGTCCGGAAACAATCCATCCGCCATCTGGAGAATCTTCAACTTTTAGCGCCATGTCGTTTTCTAGTTCTTTTTGCAAACGTTCTTGAATTTGTCGCGAAGTGGTGAATTGCCCTTCCTGCCCGGCGAAAGGAGAATCATTAATCATAAAAGTCATTTTGACGGTCGGCTCCTCAATACTCAAAACCGGTAGAGCTTTTGGATTTTCTGCGTCGGCGATTGTTTCGCCAATGGTTAAATTCGGCACGCCAGAAATGGCCGCGATGTCGCCGGCCGTTACCTCTTTTGTCTCCACCCGCTCCAGTCCGCAAAAAGTCATCAAAGATACCAGGCGGTATTTTGCCATTTGTCCCTGGCGATTGATGTGCGCGACTTCTTGGCCGACTTTTAGCGTGCCGTTATAAACTCGGCCGATGCCAATTCTTCCTTTGAAAGTGTCGCCGGAAATATTGGCCACAAGCATTTGAAGCGGTGCGTTTGGATTGCCGGTTGGTGCAGGGATGTGTTTTAAAATATTTTCAAAAATCGGTGAAATATTTTTCATTTTAGAAATGTCTGGTTCGGTTCCTGCAAGCCCAAGTTTTGCTGAAGCGTAAATTACGGGAAAATTTAGAGCGTCATCCGAGGCGCCGAGCTCAACAAACAAATCAAAAGTTTTATCCAGAGCAAAATCCGGCCGGGCGTGCGGTTTGTCAATTTTATTCACGACGACAATTATTTTATGACCAAGCTCCAAGGCTTTTTTCAAAACAAATCTGGTTTGAGGCATTGGCCCTTCTTTAGCGTCAACGAGTAAAAGACAGCCGTCGGCCATATTCAAAACTCGTTCCACTTCGCCGCCAAAGTCGGCGTGGCCGGGAGTATCAATAATATTTATTTTTGTCTCGCCCCATTGCACCGACGCATTTTTGGAAAAAATAGTAATGCCGCGTTCACGCTCCAATTCGTTTGAATCCATAATACAAATCCTGCCGATATTATCTTTACCGACATTGGTGGACGACTGGTGGAGCAGCGCGTCAACCAGGGTTGTTTTGCCATGATCAACGTGCGCAATAATGGCAACGTTTCTTATGTTATTCATAATTTATAACCGGTTTAAATAAAAAATCCGCCGGAAAGCAGAAAATTAATTTCTTCAATCTTGAATTATAATATAGAAAAATGATTTTGTCAACTGATCAATCTTTATACAAGCGACTTATATAAATTTATAATATTCTCTCAAAATATTTTATTGTTTTTTTGAGGCCGTCTTTTAGTTTTATTTTAGGTTGCCAATTTAAATTTTTACGAGCTAGGGTAATATCCGGTTTTCTTTGTTTCGGATCATCTTGGGGTAATTTTTTATAAATAATTCTACTCTTACTTTCGGGAATTAGCTTAAGAATCATTTCTGCAAGTTGTTTTATGGTAAACTCTTCAGGACTTCCAATGTTAACTGGCCCAACAAAATTATCTTCATTATTCATCATTTTTATCATGCCATCTACGAGATCGTCAACATATTGAAAACTTCGTGTTTGCGATCCATCACCATAAATTGTCATGTCTTCATTTTTCAACGCCTGAACGAGAAAATTTGAAACAACCCTGCCATCATTCGGATACATATTCGGACCATAAGTATTAAAAATTCTAATCACCCTTATATCAACTTTGTTTTGTCGATAATAGTCAAAAAAAAGAGTCTCCGCACAACGTTTTCCTTCATCATAACAAGAACGAAGTCCGATTGGATTTACTTTTCCCCAATATGATTCCGGCTGTGGATGGACCTCCGGATCCCCATAGACCTCAGATGTCGAAGCTTGTAAAATTTTAGCCTTTGTACGTTTTGCGAGTTCAAGCATATTGATTGCACCGTACACGGATGTTTTTGTTGTTTGTACTGGGTCGCGTTGATAGTGAATGGGGGATGCCGGGCAGGCTAAATTATAAATTTGGTCAACTTCAATATAGAGAGGAAGTGTCACGTCATGACGCAAGAGTTTAAATCTTTTATTTTCTATCAAATCCAATATGTTATCTTTTGTTCCCGTATAAAAATTATCCAAACAAAACACATCATTTTTTTCACGAAGTAGCTTTTTGCAAAGATGTGATCCAATAAAACCCGCTCCGCCCGTCACTAGTATTTTTTTTCTCATTTATTTATATTCTAGTTATCTTTAATAAATTTTTTATAACTATTACCAAATTTATTAAGCAGTTTCCGAAAAATAATGCAGAAGATATTCTGCCACATTACGCCATGAATACATTTGAAAATCAATAGATGATTGATTTTTTTTGTTTTTCCAAAACAATACTTCCCGTAGAGCTAGCTTAATGGCCGTTGAAGATCTGGCTTTAACAACTTTCATTTTTTCATAGTTAGCTAATACATCAACAGAACCAGTTATCTCGGTTGTAATAATTTTTTTATTTAGAAAAGCTGCTTGCAAATTAACCATGCCAAAGGGTTCATAAAACGAGGGCGTTACGAGACAGTCTGCTACATTGAGAACTAAAGACATGTCTAGTTGATTAATATGCCCGAGAAAATAAAAAGATTTTTGGTACGTGGTATTATCTAATAGGCGTTTTATTTTTGCGTAATATGCCTCGTTTATGATAGCACCTGCAATAACGACAACAAAATTTATTTCTCGAAGTAGATTTAACGATGCTTCAATCAAATAGATTAATCCCTTTTGCGGCACAATGCGTCCGGCATAGAGCACGACCGGAACATTTGGGGGTATTTTAAATTTGTGCCGAAATTCCATACAAGATAATTCCGGTTGTATCTGGAAATCTTTATCATCTATGCCCCCTATGATAACCGCGATTTTGTTGGAATTTATACCATAAAGACTAGAAACTTCGCTAGCCATTTTACAGGATTTTACAAAAATCATTTTGCTATAATGCATACACCTCCGTTCAAGAGCCGCCAGAACCAAATTGATTATTCTTGGAAGGAGTGAAATTTTTATCTTTCCATTTTGAAGTGCTTGGTGCATGCCTAGCATTGTACTCCGAGCAAAATAAAATATCGGTATCTTTATTTTCGCTAAATCTAATAAGCCGAATTCTAGAGATTGAATGTAGACGGAATCAAAATTTTTTATGTTTATTCTCTTGTTAATAAATTTTTTAAGTTGAAAAAAATACATTAAAAAACCAATAAGGGGTATTCTTTTAATCGGTAAGTAGATGAAGGTAATCAGCGGATCGTAAAAACTAGTAATTTCAGGACTACTATAGCAATGCACTACGGTCACTGAATGACCAAGTGAGATGAGGGCAGTCGCCTCTTTATAGGCCGAATAACCCATACCATAGCCAAAGCCAAACCGGGATGTTAGCATTAGTATCTTCATGTTTTTTTGACAAAATTTTTGTAAACACAGAGTACAAATTTTTCAGCTATTTCAGAGAGGGATTTAATGGGCAATGTTTTTTTTGACAAAAGTTGTGTTTGTTTTTTGATTTCAGGGAGAGCTGTGCCTAGTTTTTTACTGCATAATTTTGAATCTAACTCAATCTCCCCATAAAGATATAATATTCCGTATTGCAACTCGCGTAGCCATCTGATATATCTAGTTTCCCAAAATGCCACATCTTTATCATTCAAATATACAGACCTACAGCCTTGGGATAAATCGACGGCGCGTTTGTATATAGTCTTTACGGTAATTTTTTCTTTTCTAAGATCACGCAGAGAGTCTTTGCCCCATAATAATATATTTTGCTGTTTAATCCAGATAAAGAATGTTGGTGGTCTAAAAATATGCCAAAGATGGCGAAACTCTCTTTCAAATACAATATTAATATCTAATTTTAAATCCTTCACTGTGGTGCGCACAGCTTTAATTTTTTTCAAAAATTCACAGCGATCTTTAACATCCTCAACAATAAACAATATATCTACATCACTTTTTTTATGAAAATTGTCTGTTAATAGACTTCCAAAAATATAAGCTGATCGGATAGCCTTAAATTTTTTGTATTTATTCCTCAATACTTTTGTAACTTCTTGAATCAATAGAGTATTCGGCATATTTTTTATTTACCCCCCTCTGGTTGAGCGATAGTTTGAAAGATAAAAATCAGGGATATCTCGATCGTGACCATACTGGCCGATAGGTGTATCTGTTTTTTTTCCATGAAAATCAGATCCGCCAGTATAGTGAATTCCCCGCTCGTTAGTTATTTTTTTTAACAATGAAATTTGTTCGTCAGAAGTTTTATTGTGATACACTTCAATTCCGGTGATTCCCATCATCAGTAAATCATTGATACGCGTCTCATCAAGCGGCTTCATAACAACGCTTTCTGACACGAATGGATGCGCGATAATCAAATCTCGCGCTACTTCCTTAAATTTATCCACCAGCCACGTAACGGTAACGCCACTTCTTTCTACGGCGCAAGATTTACCCGGTGCTTGATACTCGTAATATACATCCTCTGGCATAAAATACTTTCCATATTTTTTTAGAAAAAGGTTTTGATTTAAACTATTTGCGCAAATATCAAGTGCAACTGTTAGACTGACTGGCTGTTTTTCAAACGGCATTAAACCACGAGTAACTTCAAGTCCTTCTTTTCGGGAAAGCTTAATTGCGGTCTCCATTTCCTCTATCTTTTTATGTCGTACGATTTCATTACGCTCCTTTAATATTTCCGTTACTGCGTCGACATCAAAATCATAAGCCAAAATATGCACCTCATTATCGTTATATTTTGCAGTGAGCTCAACTCCGGTAATCACTTTGACGCCAGAGCCATCAAGGGACATTTCTAGTTCTCGAACACCGTCAATACTATCATGATCAGCGAGGGCGCAAAATTTTAGTTTTTCTAGCTTGATAATTGCGGCAAGCGCCGGAACAGATAATTTTCCGTCAGAATAGGTTGAATGAAAATGTAAATCAAATTTCGCCATAGATAGATACTTATTCTGATATAAACTTTGTAAGTATTTTGATTTCTTTATCAAGATTAGATTTAACGCGACCATAGAATTGACTCTCGTTGTCTGATGACATTTGTTGTGGCATATCACGTAAAACTTCTAATCTCCAAATAATTGAATTAATAAGAACAAAAGGTTCATAAATTTTTAGTCTCTCTCGAAAGTGCGGATCCTGGTTTACTTGGCAACTTTCATATATTTTCAAAAAATCCTGTTTTTGATTTATATTAAAATTCAATTTCAAAAACAACTTAGCTATATCCATTGCATTATCACCGGCAGAAGCTTGTTCCCAATCAACAATAACAGGAGCACCGTCTTTTTTAGAATATAGAATATTATTTTTGTTTAAGTCAAAGTGGATCAGAGTAAAAGTTGTAGACGAAAAAGCATCGCTGGAATCATTTGCCATGTCTTTCATCTTGTCAAACGACCGATGGATAAGGTACATTGCTTCAGTTTGATCCACAAAGGGTTCTGAAATTTTTTGGAGAGTTTCAATTCCATCAAGTAGATAGTCCATGTGAGTACCCTCCTTCCTTTTTGTAAAGGGCTTGCCGTAGGCATTAAGCTTTATAGAATGAAGGTCAGCTAGCGCCAACGCTAACCGTTCAATATGATCTTTGTCAAACTGTTCCACAGTCTCACATTCAATTTTTTCTTCGAAAAGAATAGTCGACGGTTGTAAATAGCCCTTTAATTTTGGCGCGTGTTTAAAATTACGAGCCCTTAATAAACGTAGAGCTATGTTTTCATTTGCCCCTCTCCCGGAATCACGTCTGCGATTTTTCCATGCCTTTACAACGAGATTTGATGCCCTATCATGTAATTCGAAAATCAAAGCATAGCTACCTTCTGCAAAAGGGTCGGTAGCAAGAAGCTTACGCAGGTCTTCTGGCGCGATACCTAGCCCTGTAATGACCCTTTCCTCTTCTTTGGTTAATGTTATTTTTTCAAATGATTCAGTCTCAGCCGAGAATTTATAATGTTCACTCATATTGAGCAGACATAATTTAAATTGATTTAGACAAAAATTCCGCCGGTAAGAGCAGAAAAATTAAGTTCTTCAATCCAGAATTATAATACCAAAAAATGATTTTGTCAACTCAGTTCGGTGCGGGGGGGGCTTTAAGTTGAGGTTTTAATGTAAGATTTAATCGGCAAAAGCAAGAGCGCCCCCAGGGTAGAAACAATCACAACCGTAAAAATAAGAATAGGAAAACCGCTTATGGCGGCAATATATCCGCCGAGAGCCGCGAGCGCCGCGCCAGTCAAATCAGTCAAGGTAAAATAAACGCCCCATTCTGTTCCTTCTTTTTCTTTATCAATATGACGGGTAAATATTGCCATATAAGTTGGAAAGGTGAAAGCAGTGAAAAGGCCTAAAACAAATTGCACGGCGTAAAGTTCAATCGGCGTATCAATTATAAGATACAGAAGGGGAATAATGGCAATAAAAATTGAAAAAATAAACATGAGCCAAAAATCATCTTTTTCTCCGCGGATTCTATCAATCAAGTGAGCGATAGGAATTTGAAAAATGCTTTTTGTTAAAAGATAGATGCCCGCAGCAAGACCGGCGACTGCTTCGTTGCCGCCGCGGATGAAATCGGTGATAAAAAGCGCAAAAATCGGGCCAAGCAAACCGGCCGCTCCCATAATGACTGTGTCTGAAATAATAAGAAAACGGATGACAGGATTGATATCCTGCAAAAAATAATATCTCAGTTTTGTTCCGCGGAGTTTCATAAATTTATATTTAAGATTTGTCAAAACGGAAGGGGTGAGATTCGAACTCACGATACCGTTTCCGGTATACCGCATTTCGAGTGCGGCGCTTTCGGCCACTCAGCCACCCTTCCATTTTTTTAACTTAACATTTTCATAAAATAAAATAAAGAGCTCAGCGGCTCCTTATTTTTGTTTTTGTTTTAATTTTTACCCCGCCTGGACGGCGGGTTAATTTGAAAAAAGAACGAATTTCGCAAAAGGTCCCCCTCTTTTCTATTTTGTATGCTTTATAATTTCAGCTAACAAAAATAAAAAAGCCGATTTTCTTTTACATTATTATAGTATATCACATTTTGATGATTTTGTAAAGGTTTAGATTTAAAAAAAGCCCCGACGAAAGAGTGAACTCTCGTCGGGGGATGACCGCCTAGAGCGGTCCGGAGGGCGGGGTGGTGAATTGATGATTGCACCCCCCATCCATGTTTGGGACCACCCTAACTGTCTGCTCGGCGTGGTTGACCCAGATTCTTGGGGTACCCCAGAGCACGTCGGTTCCTGGTCCGCAGGACCAGCCGATGCCGACGCCGGGGGTCTCAATGTTGAAGAAATAGACCGCGTTGTAGTAGAGCGGCAGCTCGCAGAACATCGAGCGCACTCCCGTTGCCGTGCAACCGGTCACTTCACTCCAGCCGACAATCGGCAGTCCGCCTCGTTCAATCTGGAGCCAGAGCGTCATGTCGGAGTGGAGATCGTCAGTGAAGCAGTAGAATAGGTAGATCCCGAGCGCCGGGATGTCGGGACGTTCGCAAGGATCGACAACTCCGCCATCTTCGGCTTCGTCGCCGTCTGCCTCGTCTCCGCCGACATCCTCGGGTTCGCCGTCCTCGGCCACGTCGTCCGTGACTTCGGGCAGGTCTTCCTCAGCATCCTCGGCCGTCTCGTCCGGCGTTGTCTCGTCTGGCTCGGCATCGTCCTCGGCCGCGTCGGCCTCGGAAATGTCGGGCTCGATCTCGTCGGGCTCGACATCGGGAGCGGACCCGTCGTCCATGCCCATGCCTTCAGTGCTCAGGCCGCAGCCCATCGCCACGAACGTCACGAGAGCAACCGCGATCGTTGCCAGCTTGGTTTCCATCTACCCCTCCTCTCCTCTAGTTTGGAACGTTCCAAACATTATATTCTTACATGAATTGAAGAAAATGTCAACCCCTTTTAACAAAAAAGCCCCTGTTTAGCAGGGGTGGGCTTATTTTTTATTTTACGTTTTTTTCGGCATTTTTTTAAGTTCTAAAAGTGAGAGGCCAATAATTAACCAAAATAAAATTGCTAAATCATTTTTGAAATAAGGAACATCAACAAGGCCATGAACAAAAATTGTAATCATGGCAGCAGAGAGGGTGACAAAGAGCGCAGGATTAGGCGCAAAGAATTTTTTAATATTATCTTTAAAAAATTTTATGATGATCAGTAAAAAAACAAGCAAACCGCCGAGGCCAAGTTCGCTCCAAAAATTTAAAAATAAATTATGCGGATAAAGATAAATTTCAATATATTTTGCCTTGTGGTATGGCGCGAAAGTTTCCTGGTAGCCGGCTAAACCCGCTCCGGAAAAAAGCCGGCCGCGGATCATCTGCCACGTTTCTTGCCACATAATTAACCGAACTTTTCCAGAGTCATTTTTAAAAGTTATTTGTTCCACGGCATAATTTCTAAATTGCGGCACGAGCGCAACAACCATAACAAAAATAATCGCGAGCACTATGGTTGACCTGCGCAATTTTTTTGTAAGAATGCCAAGGAAAAATAAGCCAGCTAATATTCCAACGTAAGCACCTTCGGAGCGGGCGAAGACGACAGCTGCGGGAGAAGAGATAATAACAAACAATTGGAAAATCAACGGCTTAAGATTTGTGATTATAATTTTTTTAAACTTGAAACTTGAAACTTGAAACTTTGAGATTAGCCAGCCGACATAAAGCACGATGATCGGCGCGAGATAAAGCCCAATAGCGTTAGGGAAACCATAAAAACTTGTAACGCGGCGTGTTTCAGCCGCTTGCCAAATGGGGTTTGGAATAGCGAAGCCGGTAAATTTTTGGTAAATGGCAAAAGCGGAAACATAAAGCGCGGAAATCCCCAGAGCGTAAAAAATTATTTCCAAATCTTTTTTTGTTTTGACAATACTCAGGAGAACAAATAAAAAAATAATCGGTTCAAAAAAATAGGCTTTAAAAATTCCCGCGGCGGCGCGTAGGTCGGGAGAAATTAAAAGTGAAATAATGGCGAAGGTTAGCCAGGCAAATATAAGCCACGCCCATTTTTTATTTTCTAAAATTTTTAAAGGATGGTTGAATTTTTCTTTTTTGATTTTTAATTTTATAACCCAAACCACAAAAAGAATAAAAATCATTGCCTCAAGAGCGGTCATGGGCATTGGTCCCAGAGAAAATCTGATTAAGTATGTTGGCAAGAGAGCGAGGAGGACGGCAGTCGCCCAAAGCAAATTTCGCCAAGCGAGGTAGGCGTAAGCAGAAAAAAATAAAATTAATAAAATTGGCCAAAGCATTATTTTAATTTAGTAATTTCCATGATAGTTTCTTTATTATATCCGCGGAATAGATATAGTACAGCAAAATAAATAACTGCGCCACAAAAAATCAGAAACAGAAGATTCATATCAATTAAGAAATAAAGAGCGAGGCACATAAACAGACTTGCGAAAATCGACTTCCAAAGAACTTTTCCCGATGGAAGCAGGCGGGTATTTTTCCAAACGACAAAAAATGTCAGAAGAGCAATCGCACCTTCGGAAAGAAAAGTGATCCAAGCCGCCGCCCAGTAAGTATAGAGTGGAATAAAAATAACATATCCAGCGAGAGAAAGGAGGGCAACCGAGGCGTATCCCCAGATCATTTGTTTTTGTTTTTTAATAGCGACAATAACGTGGCCGAAAAGCGTGCCAACAAAAATCGCTCCGGCCGCCAGAATCAAAATTTTTAAAATCGTTCCGGAGCCCCCAAAATCCTCGCCAGCTACCGCACTCATAATTCGTTCACCCAAAAGCATCGTACCAAAAATTATTGGCATAATAATGATCATTAAAAAATCAAAAGATTTTTTAATAACCCGCGAAAATCTCTCTAGATTTTTTTCTGCCCAGGAAGAAGTTAAAACAGGCAGAACAAGCCCGGCAAACATCATCGGGAGGGTGGTTAAGACGTCAAGGACACGATAGGAAGCGCCGTAAAGGCCGACTGTGGCTTGATTTTGAAAAAGGGATAAAACAATTACATCAGCTTTCAAATATATAAGGTTAAAAACAATGGAAAGGCCGATGGGCCAGGAACGGCGGTAAATTTCTTTCCAGATTGGCCAATCAAAAACAAATCTGATACGAACGTATTTTAGGGAAAAAAGAAAATTAACCAGAAAATTGGCAAAGCTTCCTAAAATTACCGCGAGCATTATGGCTAGCAGGCCGGCTTTCATATAAATCGCTACGGTAACTCCGGCAACGAGGACTACTCGGCCGAGATTTTCTGCGATGGCGACTTTTTCCATGCGGAGATTTTTTTGAAAGAGGCCGATTAGAACCTGGTTTAAGGCGATGAAAAGAAAAGAAATGGAGGTGACGGCTACGCCAATTTTTAAAGTAGAGCTGTATGGAAAAAAAAGAACAACGAGCGGCGCGAGACCCAGAAAAATTACCGCAGAAAAAAATCTTAAAGTAAAAATATTGCTCGTAATTTTATTTATGTTGGCATTTGGTTCGGAAATCATCTGCACCGTGGTTAAGGTTAGACCAAAGTCAACTAAAATTCCAAAAAATTGTAAAAAAGAGATGATCGTCGTATATCCACCGTAGCCGTCTTGGCCAAGATAACGCGTCATCATGGCGAGCGCGACCAAACCTAAAATTGTGGAAAGAATTTTTCCACCGACTTGATAAAACATGTTGTGCGCGACCTGGCGCGTAAGAGACATGAAAGATCAAAATTAAAAATTACGATTACTCTATTATATCATTTTCACCAGGCGGATAATAGCGTGTAATTTTTTAGCGTAATATTCGTCTATAATAGTAGGAGGCCGTCAATGGCCAGAAATTGACCGCGCGAGATTTTTTTAGTATAATATAGTATATAGTTAATTTTTAAAAGAAGCCCGCGATGGAAAAAAGAAAAAATAAAAAAATAAATCGAGGGCAAAAGTTTTTGTCAGGATTTCTGCTGGCGGCGGTCCTGGCTTTTATTTTTAATTTAATGCCCGGCGGCGCGGAGGCGGCAGTAGCCGGATATACCGCACAAAAAATTTCTCAGAGTTTTGGTTCGTTGACTTTGGCTCCAGGCAAAGCAATAACTTTTGAAGCGGCTTTTAAAAATATTGGTACGGTGGCTTGGTCAAATTCCAGCAGCAATTATATTTCTCTTTATGTGGATAGCGCCGGCCGGCAATTGTATCATCCTTATTGGTATACGATTGAACAGCCGGGAAAAATGTTAGAAACAAAAATTTTACCTGGTGAAACAGCTCATTTTCGTTTCGCGCTCAAAGCTCCGGAGCTTTTGGGATTTTACACCATCAGATTAAAATTGGCGGCGGAAAATTTGACGTGGATTCCCGGCGGCGTAATCGATTTGCCAGTTAATGTGACAAACGGAACAGCTTCCGTGCAAACTCCAGTCGTAAGCAGTCCAACTTCCGCAGCCACGACTACGGCAGAAAATTTCGCGGCCGTAAAATTGATTCAAAGCAGCCAGGCGGTCGCCCTGGCCGGCGGAGGGAAAAATAATTTTATAGTGGGATTTAAAAATATTGGGCAAAATGCTTGGGAAACAAGCGGTGCTAATTTGGTAAAAATTTGCGTCGGAGGAACGACCGCGACCGAACCTTTCCGCGATACAAATTGGCTTTCAGCAAGTTGTCCGGCAACTGTTTCCGGGACAACGCTGCCGGGACAGATCGGATATTTTAGTTTTTCTTTAGTCGGGAATTTAGGTGGCGATTACAACCCAAGCTTTGTTTTAATGAATAGTGAAAAAATAATTACGGGTGGAGAGGTAATTTTACCGATAAAAATTTCTGGAACGGTGGAAACGCCGGTTATTGCCCCGACGGTTGTCGCCATTCCAGAGTCGGTAATGAGAGTAGGGCTTTATAACACAACGACCGCGGAAACTCTTCGCGCCAATACCGCCTTTGAAGTTCGTGACGCTGAAAACAATTTAATTTTTTCCGTTCCGGCCGGGGCTACGGTTACCGCCGCTTTCAATTTTACGGCAAAAACTTATTCGGTGGCGCTTGGCGGCGTAATTAGAGATAATCTTTCTTATCTTAAATTTGTCGCGCCGGATTTAAATACAATTTTTGAAATTACGAGTTTTGAAGATCGTCCGGCGTGGAATACATCGTTAAACGACAATAAATTTCGTGGTAACCTAGAATTGCGCTGGAGTGAAGATCGGGAAAAACTTTACATGATTAATGAATTACCTCTTGAAACATATTTGAAAGGTTTGGCTGAATCATCAAATAATAATCCGGCTGAATATCACCGGGCGCTTGCCATTGCCGCTCGCACTTTCGCCCAATATAACATTAATATTGGCGGAAAACATCCGGCAGGAAATTTTCACTTGAACGCCAGTTCTTACGATCAAGTATACCGCGGCTACAACTCGGAAATTCGTTTGCCGAATTTTGTGAAAGCAGTAGAAGACACGCGCGGTATAGTGGTTACCTATAATAATGAAATTGTTGTTACGCCGTATTTTTCCCAAAGTGATGGACGAACGAGAGCCTGGGAAGAAGTTTGGTGGGGAACAGGAAAAGCTTGGCTTGTTTCGCGGCCGGATCCAAATTGCGCCGGGATGAATCTTTTCGGTCATGGTGTCGGGCTTTCAGCGCGCGGCGCGCGCGGCATGGCTCTTGCCGGCAGTACCTTTGAGCAGATACTAAAACATTATTATACTGGCGTGGAACTGAAGACAATTTATTAGTCAACAAATTATAAAGATATAAAAACACTCCGATTTTGTTCGGAGTGTTTTAAATATGTTTTTAAATTGTTCCGCCCGTCGGATGAGATTCTTTAATATGATATTTTCTATCTTCTTCAGCTAAGATAATAATCTTACTCGCTATTTCTCGCGGACCGGGAACTTCCTCAAAATTAAAACGTCCCGTTGCCCCGGCCGTCTGGACATAAACATTTCCATAATCAAACATCGTTTGTAAAAATCCTTTGCTTTGGCCAGTGACGTCTTGAATTTTATATAGATCCAGTTCGGAAATAGTTCGGGAAAAAAGGCGCTGCTCAACATTGATTATTCTGTCGTTTGTGACAACCCAAAAATCTAAATAATAATCAATAAAAGCGGTAAAGGCCACGAGCCAGACAGTTAAATAGTAAATGCTCGCGAGGAGCATGAGCAGCGGATAGATTATGGTATTTAGAAAAAGCGAAGGAAAAGTATTTTGGAAAAAGAAATAAAGGCCAATGGGGATTGCCAAGAGAAAAACAAAAAGGATTAATTGTTTTATATAAACAATTGTATCCCGCCGCAAAAAATAAATTATTTTTTCGTAAGATTTTTGCGCGATGAATTTTTTTACATAAATACTCATAAAGAAAAATCCAAAGTAAAAAATGGTTGTGTCCAGTCGATCAGCCGGATTTCCTGCCAGCTAGCAAAAATAATTATGGCCGCACCCGCCAAAAAAATATATAAAGTAAAAAAGGCCGCGGAAGTCGGCGGGATAAAACGCACCAAGTGATAAATTGCGAAAAGTGCAAACAAACTAAAAAGCCCAAGGAAAACGTAATAGACGATAAGAAAAACGGAAAGGGTCATAAGAAATTTAAACTAATTTTTCTTGCAAATTTTTTGGAATATCAATACCTAAATGTTTATATGCCGCTTCGGTGGCAATTCGGCCGCGTGGGGTGCGATTTATAAAACCAAGCTGAAGAAGATACGGTTCATAAACTTCATCGATCGTGGCCTGCTCCTCGCCGGTTGCGGCGGAAAGAGTATTTAAACCGACTGGGCCACCTTGAAATTTTTTAATGATTGATTCAAGAATGCGTCGGTCAATTTGATCCAAACCAAACTGGTCAACGCCTAAATTTTTTAACGCTTCCTCCGCCAGCTCCGTTGTTATTATACCATTTGCTTTGACTTCAGCGTAATCGCGGACGCGTTTTAAAATGCGGTTCGCGACGCGCGGAGTTTTTCGGGCACGGCTGGCTAAAAGCTCTACGGCGTTGTCGTCAATTTTAATGTTTAGAATTTTCGCGCTACGGTTAATAATTTTTCCGATGTCTTCGTCTTCATAAAAATTTAAATGATATGTCGCGCCAAAGCGGTCGCGGAGCGGCGAAGAAATCATACTGACTTTTGTCGTGGCGCCAATGATCGTGAAACGAGGTAAATCCAGACGAACCGTTCGCGCGCCCGGACCTTTCCCGATTACAAGATCCAGCGCGTATTCTTCCATCGCCGGATACAAAACTTCTTCGATCACTTTATTTAGGCGATGGATTTCATCAATAAATAAAATATCGCCTTCGCCGAGGTTTGTGAGAATTGCCGCGAGGTCGCCGGCTCGTTCAATCGCCGGACCGGAAGTAATGCGGATTTGGGCGCCCATTTCGTTTGAGATGACGTGGGCAAGCGTGGTTTTCCCAAGGCCAGGGCAGCCGTAAAGAAGAACATGTTCAATCGGTTCTTTTCTTTTTTTTGCCGCGGAAATAAAAATTTCCAGATTTTTTTTAATCTGTTCTTGGCCGATATATTCAGACAAAACTTTGGGCCGAAGTGTCATATCAAACACTTGGTCTTCATTTTGTTCTTTGGGTTCAATTATTCGGTCATCAGACATAGGCCAAATTTGCCCGTCGAGAAGTTAAAATTTGGTCGGCTTCTCGACTCGCTGTGCTCGCTCGAAGAATATAATTAGTTAATTCATTTTATCTTATTTTCCTTTTTTTGGCAATAAAATTATGAAACAAAAAAAACAGGTCAAAGCCTGAGTTTAATTCTGGTGCCCGGGGAGGGACTCGAACCCTCACGACCTTTCGGTCACAAGATTTTAAGTCTTGCGTGTATACCATTTCACCACCCGGGCGTGTTTTGTTTTTAAAATCCTATCACTTTCCTTTAAACCAATCAAGGAGTTTCTCTAGCGGCCAAGTATTTAGTATATCTTTCTTCGTCGCCCAACCGCGTCTCGCCTGAGCAATGCCATATTCCATTAAATTAAGTTGGTTTTTATTGTGCGCATCAGTTGAGATTACCATTTTTACTCCGAGCCTAACAGCTTTTCTAATATCTTCATCGCGCAAATCCAGACGATCAAAAAACGCATTAATTTCCATAGCTACGCCAAATTCTTTTGCCGCTTTTAAAATTTTATCCAAATCCATTTCGTATGCCGGTCTTTGAAAAATTACTCGTCCGGTCGGATGGACAATAATATTGACATTTGGATTTTTTATGGCGCGGATAATTCTCGCGGTCATTTTTTCTTTGGGTAAATTAAAATGATCATGGACGCCAGCCAAAACAATATCTAATTTTTCTAAAATGTTGTGGGGCAAGTCAATATCCCCGTCCACGGAAATATTTGTTTCAGCGCTTTTTAAAATTTTTATCCCAATTTTTTTCTTGGCAAAATCGGCGTTCAATTTATCAATTTTTTTAATTTGTTGTAAAAATTTTTTTTCATCCATGGCGTGGGCAATGTGCAAAGTGCCAACATGGTCAGAAACAGAAATATACTCATAGCCCAATTTTTTTCCGGCGAGCGCCATTTCCTCGACTGTGTTTGATCCGTCGCTCCATTTTGTATGGGCATGTAAATCGCCGCGAATATCTTTGTAGCCGACAATTTTTGGCAATCCGTTAGGTTTACCCTGAGCTTGTCGAAAGGCCGCCTCAATTTCGCCGCTCGCGGTCCGAAGCTCAGGCTCCATCCATTCCATTCCTAAGATTTTATAAATTTCTTCTTCGGTTTTTCCTCCGATTTTTTTCTTGCCGCGAAAAATTCCATACTCACTAAGTTTCAGACCTTTTTTGATGGCGATTTTTCTGGTTTCAATATTATGGTTTTTGTCGCCGGTAAAATATTGTAGAGCCGCGCCATAATCTTCGGGCGGAAGAATTCTAACATCAGCTTGAATGCCAAATTTTAGGCGAACAGCAGTTTTAGTTGGGCCGCGCAATAGCACTTCGTCAACTTCAGGCATGCGCGTGAAAATTTCCATAACTTTTTTTGGATGTTTGGCTGTAATCAAAGTATCAATGTCGCCGATGGTTTCCTGTCGGCGGCGGATTGAGCCCGCGGTTTGGACTTTATCCACTCCGGGAATTTTTCGAAGACGGGCTTCGATTTCCCGGGCGATGGGCAGAACGTGGCCAAGCAAAAATCGGCCATGGCTTTTTTTATGAAATTCCAATCCCTTTAAAATTTTTTCCTGGCTTTGGGCGCCGAAGTGGGGGAGCTTTGCGATTTTTCCGGAAAGTGCCGCAGATTCCAAATCGGCAATGTTTTTAATTTTTAATTTTTTATACAAAATCTGAATAGTTTTTGGACCGATGCCTTCAATGGAAAGCAGCTCGTCTAAATCAACAGGAATAGATTTTTTTAATTTTTTATAAATTTTTAATTTACCGGTTTTTAAAAGTTCTTCAATGTGTAAAGCGATTCCGCGGCCAACGCCGGGAATTTTTTCCAAAGCCGAAAGTCCGCCTTCACGGTAAATATCTGTCGCGCTTTTTCCAAGCGATTCTAAACTTCGCGCCACTCTTTCGTAAGCGCGTGGTTTAAATTGGATTTCCTTCATTTCATAAAGCGCCGCCATTTCCCGGAAAATTTTGGCAATTTCTAAATTTGTCATACCCCGTTAGAAGTCTATGTAATTGTTATAAATTATAAGCATAAATAAAAGAGTGTATTTTATGTAATTTACCCTGCTCTCTGAATCAGAAAAAAATTATTTTTTCTGCCAAGGACTTCTAACGGGGCATATTGTATTATTATATCAAACTATAACAAAAAAGACCTCAGTATTTTTTAAAGTGGCGATATTTTATCCACAGGGTTGACATCACAAAAAGTTAAGGGTGTGGTAAGATATATAAATAAAGAGACTCTAACGTTTAACACTAATCCTATGCTTGTAACTATTGGAATTGTGCTCCTAATTCTGTGGCTTGTCGGGCTCATCGCTTTTCCAGTAATAGGATGGTTTATCCATGTTCTTCTTGTCATTGCCATTATTATGATTCTGTTGAGGATTATCAGGGGAAAATAATCAATTTCAGCTCGGTGATAATTGATAAATAATTCGCTTAAAATATAATAATTAATAAATGCTTAGTAAAACGTATGAAAACATCTAGTAAGATTTTAGTAGTTGTGTTGGGTTTTGCCTTTGTGCTCGGTCTGGTCGGGCCGATTCCTGCGCTAGCGGCAACGTCACCATCTCTTGGGACGGCGTCAACCTACGGTGTTCTTGCCGACACCTTTAACTATAACACCGGGCTAACAACAATTACCGGAGTTGCTGGAACAGCAGCTCTCGGATATGTTGGAGCATTCCCAGGCGGTGGTGCAACACTCGCAGTTACTGGCACAACACAAGTGAACAATGCCGCATATGCCCAAGCAGGGTTAGATCAGAACGCTGCTCTAAATAATGCCGTTGACGGTCTCAATATTCAAACCTGTACATCTATCGGTGCTATTGTTGCTCTTAATGCAATTGATATTGATGGTGCCGGACCTCTTCCTCCCGGAACTTTTACTCCTGGCTGTTATTCTAGTACTGGCGCAATGAATATAACCACAGGCACGACAGTGACTCTCCAAGGCACTGGAACCTACATTTTCAGGACGCCCGCTGAGCTTAATCCAGCAGCCAATTCAACTATTGCATTAACTGGTGGCGCATCAGAGTGTGATGTATTTTGGGCTCCAGCTGCGGCCACAACAATTGGCGCCAATTCTACGTTTGTAGGAACGGTCATTGATGCCGCAGGCATTACCATCGGCAGCACTGTATCATGGCTAGGACAAGCTTTGGCATACGGCGGAACGGTTACGGCTGATACAGACACCATTACCGTACCGATATGCGCAGTCACGCCTCCGCCCACTTCGGGAGGGTCGACACAAATCGGAACAATTAACGTTGTTAAAACAGTCATTAACGATAATGGCGGGACCAAAACAGTTGCTGACTTTCCGCTGTTTGTTAGCGGTAGGCAAGTTTCCTCCGGGGAAAATAATTCTTTCACGGCGAGTCCTACGCACGCCGTGACTGAAACTACCGATCCAAATTACACCCAAACATTCTCAGGCGATTGCGACGCGACCGGTCACATAAATCTTGGTCCGGGTGAACACAAATTTTGCATTGTTACGAATAACGACATCGGCCCGGCCGTGGTTGTCCCGCCCGTGCCGCCCCTGATCGATGTGGTAAAAGTCCCAAGCCCGCTGGCCCTGCCGGCTGGTTCTGGCTCCGTGGCGTATACCTATACACTTCGTAATATCGGAACAGTCCCGGTGACCGACGTGACGATGATCGGCGATACTTGCAGTCCCATAACCTTGGTTTCCGGGGACACTAACGCAGACGCCATCCTCCAAGTAAGTGAGACATGGACATACACCTGCTCGACGACGCTCTCGGAAACTCATACGAACACCGTTGTTGCGACAGGATGGGCCAATGGCATAAGCGCAACTGACATTGCGAGTGCTACGGTTGTTGTTGGTTTGCCGACAGTGCCGCCTTTGATCCACGTGACAAAAGTTCCGAATCCGCTCACTCTCTCCGCGGGAGGTGGGATGGTTACCTACACCGAAAAAATTACGAATCCTGGAACGGTTGCGTTAAGCAATGTTATTCTCTCTGATGACAAGTGCAGTCCTATGAATTATATTTCCGGCGACACGAATGGCGATTCAAAACTTGATATTACGGAAACCTGGACCTACACTTGTCGGACGAATCTCACGGAAACCACACTGAACACGGCCATCGCAGAGGGTGTTGCTAACGGTATGACCGTGAGAGATTTAGCGATCGCCACGGTTACTGTGGCTACCGCTGTTCCGGCACTGCCCAGCACGGGGCTTTCTTCTGAAGGGAAAAACATTCCGTGGGACATCATTATACTCTCTGGTATTTTTATCTTGGCCGTAATCTCATTTACTGCAGTTCTAAAAAAAGGCACAATTTAGTTTAGGCGCTCGAGAAGATTAAAAAATTTGCCAAAATAATGGCCCCGTCTTTGGCGGGGCCATTTACGCTATGACCTCCTTGAAAAGTTCACAATTAAAAATATTACCAAAGGGAACGTTGTTCAAGTTTGTTCTCTTGGGGTTTATTCTCTCTTTGGCACTTCTTTTTTATATTGTTCCCATAAATTCAACCCAGAGCGGTTCGGCGCCGCTTATTCAAAATGCAGTCGTTCTTCAGAAAAAAGAACAAGCAGTTTATGGGTTACCTGTGCGTCTTAAAATTCCTAAGATTAATATTGACACTACTCTCGAGCACGTTGGTCTTACAACCAAGGGAGCAGTGGGCGTGCCGAAAGATCCCACCAGCGCTGCCTGGTTTAATTTCGGACCGCGTCCCGGAGATAAGGGTAGCGCAATTATTACCGGCCACTATGGTTATTGGAAAAATGGTAAAGTAGGAGTCTTTAATAATTTGTATAAATTACGTAAGGGAGACAAGCTGTACGTTGAAGATGAAAAAGGAGTGACTGCTACTTTTGTGGTGCGTGAATTTCGGACGTATGATCCGAAGGCAAAGGCTTCAGGCGTGTTTGTTTCAACTGATGGGAAAGTCCACCTCAATCTCATCACTTGTGAAGGAACTTGGAATAAAATTTCCAAAAGTTATCCTAGGAGGTTGGTGGTATTTACTGATAAAGAATAGGCGGGAAGGCATCTGTTGCTTTGCTTCCGCTAATTTTATTAACAAAGTTTATAATTAAAAAAGACCGCGCGGTCTTTTTTAATTATAAAAATGAGGTTTATTTTTAGTGTACTTCCCTGATGGTTTTTTTGTATAAATCCCAAGCTTCCTTCCATCTTTTATCTACTTCATCCATTTGGCTTATGAGGTCTGCGCGTTCTCCTTCATCAGTAGTATTTTCAAGAAATTCCAAGAGAGTTGTTCGTTCCAATGTTATTTCTTCAAGTTTTTCTTTTACCCAATCATCTTCGGCGCCCTCAACAAGCGGAGCCCCCTCAGCTTCTTCATAAATTTCTGGCTCTTCCCCAAAATAGCCCCGATATAATTCTTTAAAATCCTCCGTAGTCCATCCGGGGTAAGAACTTTCCACAATCCAACGGCCATCCCAGTCTATATTATTTATCAACTTAAGAATATCCGGCTTTATGTATCTTTGAAGAGTATCAAGCCACATGGCACTCTCTGAACTGCGCAGTCGTTTAGCCTGAAATTCCATGGCTTTTTTAACTTTTAAGCTAGCGCTCTTAGCGCGCTTTTCAATTTCGTCGGCGATTTTTGGAGCTTCCACTTTTAAAGACTCTTCCCTTTGTTTTTCTTCTTCCCACCAGGAGGTTTCAACAGACATATGATTAGAATCAAAAGTAATTCATAACTTCCGGACAATAAGCGGGCGAGCAGAATCGAACTGCCGTCTTGTCCTTGGCAAGGACACATAATAGCCACTATACGACGCCCGCTTGCTGGTCGGAAATTTATTCTTAAAATATAGCAGTCAATTTTTTTGCTGTCAATAATTTTAAACTCCCTCTATTTTTTTCCACCAATTAGCAAAAGCTCCGGATTTAATTCCGAGGCCAACGAGTGTCAGTCCTAAAATTCCTGTGGCCGCCCCTAAATAAAGATTTATATTTCCACTACTATTTTCTGGCGGGATTTCCAGCGTAGTTGGTTCGGCTGCCGGCGTTTTTATTTTTATGTCATCAATGTAGCGCGGCAAAAGTCGGAAGCCGGTTTTGGTTTGGCTCACAATTCCAACAGTTTCAATTTGGTCGCCGATATTCATTTTTGGTTTTGGAAAAGGCAAAGTGGATTTTAAATAAATTTTCAATTCGCCGTCATCGTCGGCAAAATATAAATTACTGCCACTTTTTTCCGTGAGTTCGCCAGAAGCCGAGACCAAACATCCTTCAAGACCTTCCTCAATTTCCGAAAGTTTAATGGGAGCCGGCGACGGAGCCTCTTGGCTCTCTAAAATTTTGATATCTTCTTTTGCTGAAACTTTAATTCTTTTTTCGCCGCCGGATTCGGCTAAGATGCCGGTCACTTCCACGAGGTCGCCGAGTTTTAATTCAGGAAAATTTTTACTATACATATATATTTGTATTCCCGGACAAGCTTCGGCGTTTGCAATATAAAAAATTTGGCTGCCCAAAACGCCTGGATCAACAATTACTTGGCCCGTAACTTTTACGCCGTCGCCCAAATCAAGATTTCTAATTTCTTCAAGTGTGGTTGCGGAAAAGGTCGCTGATTTTTTTGCAGAGGTTGAATTGGATTTTTTCGCCACAATTTTTTCTTGAAATTGAAAAATATTTTCCGCCCCTGGAGTTAATTTCGTCGTCCACTTGAAATTTCCATCCTCGCCTCGTGCCCAAGACGCGCCCTCCGGAACTTCATCATAACTTGTTTCAAAAAATATTTCCCCGTCGGTGTCTAAAAGCCGCGTCGCGTCGCAAGTATTATTGAACGCTAATTTTGTCACTTCTTTTTTAAAAAGTAGAAACTGGCCAGGATTGATAACTGTGCCGTCGGGAATTTTATATGGCCGGCTACCGCCTTCGTCGTCGTCCAATTTCCAGCCAGAAAGGTCAATTGGCTTAATATCAATGCTTTTAAGTTCAATCCACTCGCCCTCATCCGAACCCTCGGGGTTGGGCAAAATTTCGTTTATAAAAATTAGTTGTTCGTCAATTGGAAAATTATCAGCCGCGCTGTCGGGATTTGATATTTTAATAAATTGTTCGGCGGTATTTCCGGCGCCAGTCGCATCTTTTACGGTTAAAATAATTTTAAATTTTCCCGCCGCGGAATAGATGTGGTTTGCGTTTGCTCCGGCGGCTTCGGTTCCGTCCCCAAAATTCCAGGAAAAAATTAATTCGCCGCCGTCGGGATCAATTGAATCAGAACCGTCAAAAGAGATTACTTGGCCGATTTCGCCTTCGTCAGGCGCAGAGATAGATGCAGAAGGCGTTTGATTTTCGCGGGTGATAATATTTTCTTTTCCCGGCGTGGGAGTGGAAGTCCAAAAATAATTTTCCGTTTCGCGGGAGTAAGATTGTTCCTCGGGTGCTGTGCCGGAGCATTCAATCGAGTGGACAAGCGCGCCGTCAGGCGAAAATAATTTTACTGATTCAGTTCCGGAATTATTTAGAGCGATGCCAGTTGTTTTGCGATAAAGAACAAAAAATTCTTTTGGTTTTAAAATTATGAAAGGGAGGTCAGCCGCCTTTATGACATATCTTTTAGAGCTCGCGTCGCCGATTTTCCAGCCGGTCAAATCAATATCTGCGGTGCCGATATTTTTTAATTCAATAAATTCTCCTTGGCTGTCGTCGCCTTTCGGATTTGGAAAAATTTCATTCACAATAATATCTTTGGAATACGCGTCGTTCAGGTTTTGTTGCACACCGCCAGAGTTTGACGTGCTCTTGGTTGGTGTGGCTACGACGAAGTCGTTAAAGTCGTTTGTGGAATTTTGTCCGTCGGTTTTGCGGGCCACGGAATTTGGGTCAGAGGCGGCAGGGGCGTTATCAGATTTTTCTCCATCATCCCAATTGCCGTAAGAAACTTGGTCAATCACAAGACCAGCAGGATCTTTTATAATAATTTCATCGCCGGAGTTATTTAAAATTCCTTTTGGTTTCTCTAAAACAAAAAAATCCGAGCGGTCCGACCGAACCGGAAAGCGTAGTCACGGTTTCCCCGCCGTCTTCCAATGTCCAGCCGGTTAAATTTATAAGAGCGTTTCCGGGATTAAAAATTTCAATCCATTCAACTTCGTTATCAGCCGGGTCGGCCACAAATTCATTTATCAAAAGAGAACCGACCGGCCACGAGGGCGGAGCTGACGGTGTGGTTTCTTCGGGCGTGCTTACTCCGCCAGTTTCTTCCGAAGGCGGAGCAGTGATTGTGTTCGCCGAATTTTTAGTTAAAGTGGTTGTCTCGGAAAAATCAGCAAGGTCATTGTCAGTATCGTCTCCATCAATTTTTCTCGCCACGGAATTTGGGTCGCTGGCTTTTGGTGCGTTATCAGAAATATTTCCGTCGTCCCAATTTCCATAAGCAACCTGATCAATAATTGTTCCGTCTGATGTTTTTAATTTAATAATATCGCCAGAGTTGTTTAATTTGCTTGATGATAGTTCAATAGTTTGAAAACCGTTGGCCGTGATTGTGGTGTCGAGCGTGGCAATCGTGCCCGCGCCATCCTCTAATTTCCAGCCGGTTAAATTAATTTCAAAATTTTTTTTGTTAAAAATTTCAATCCATTCTCCGCCCTCGGCCGGGTCGGAAACAAATTCGTTAATGACCACGTCGCCGGGATTTATTTCTGTGAGCGGAGGCGATGCGGCACAGTCAGCGGGACAACTCAAATAATCTTCGCCGTCTTCGCAAATGGCGTTTCCGCAAACAGGACCCGAAGGAAGTGGTGCGGTCAGTGGCGGGCTATCCTCTGTTGGGGAATAACTGTTTTGTGGATTTGATATCGATTGGGTGACAAAATCATTAGAATTATCCTCGCTGTCATAACTATTGCCCGAATGTTCCTCTATGCCATCGACCGACAAAGTGGCGAGAGTAGAATATTCTGAAGCCTTTCGTTCGACGCTCCCATTCGTTGGGGGGTTTGCGATGGAGGATGTTTCTTTGTCGGTAGCTGTGCCTAAACCAACCTTGTCGACGATCGTAATTCCTGCGTCGCTATACAAAAGAATAGAGTTGTCGGTGGCAAGATGTTGGGTTGTTGAATAAATTACGTCGCCGGTTATTCCGTTGTGTGAGGTTGCGTTATATTCTGGAGAGATTACAAGGAGATAGCTATGTGCAGAGATTGAAATAGAAGAAAAAGACATTACGAGATTAGATTGTGTCCCGCTCGCAGTTTTTCTAGACAATCTCCAACCAGTAATATTCACCGAGAGGTTTGTAGGATTATAAATTTCTACGAATTCATCATCAACAGTTGCGCCAGATATTTGTACTTCACTAATTACCAAATGATCCGCCGTGGTCGCCAAAGAATTTTTTCCGAAAATAAAAAATCCCCCCAGCGCGATAATTAAAATTACGAAAGAACGAAATAATTTCGTCTTCATAGCCCCTCCTTGATTTTTTGTTAAAAATAAATTAAAATGATACTACGGTTTAATTTTAGCAAATTATTTTACTAACACAAAATTATCTTTGCCCGGGTGGCGGAATTGGCATACGCGCCAGCCTTAGGAGCTGGTTCTCGCAAGAGATTGTGGGTTCAACTCCCACCCCGGGCATTTAAAAAATATAAAATTTTAAAAAATAGAAACTAAAAATTTCTGTTTTTATTTTATCTTGACTTTTAATAAAAATGATATTAATATTTTTGATTAATGGGGGAAGAGGAGGGTAAGAGATGAGGGCTTGGGAAAAGGAAATCGACACGAAGCTCGTCTGGATCGTCTCCCGCTGGGTGTTCACATGTTTGGGCGGCGGCTTTTTGGCTGCAGTCGTCACGCTCTTCATGGGGATGAGTCTGCCTTATTGCGTCGCTACTGGAGTCGTCACGCTCGGTGGCGTTGCGGTAACGATCATCTGGAAGGTCAGTCGACGAAGATACGACGACTGGTACAGGGTTGCATGGGATGTCGGTCTCCTGACTCTCGTCGGGAGTATTTTGCTCTTTTTCATTGGCGCATATTTCGGCGGCGTATGGTGGATGGTTCACGGTTCAGTCGGGGGGATGATCGCCGCGTTCTTCATCATACTCATCGGACTCAGGGCTTTTCCTGGGTCCGAGGTCTAGGAGGCTTAGAGCGGGAACCAGAAATGGCAGCCCGCTTTTTTATTGCCAAAACCCTTTAATTTTGGTAAAATTGGACTGTTCTTTTTCGTTGTTAAATAAACAAATATATGAAAAAAATTCTTCTCGTTTTGGTCATTTTAATTTTGGTTTTTGGGGCGTTGTCTTATTGGGCGGCCCAGGTTTACGCGAAGCCCTTGGAATTTGGCGCATTAAAAATTGTGGTCGTGCCAGAAGAGTCGGGAGTTTTTATAAAATCTGCTGACGAGGATTTCAAGGAAGCAATTGCGGAGACGGAATTAAAAGCTGGTGATACGGTGCGGACCGACGAAACTGGTTTGGCCCGGATAATTTTGTTTGATACGAACGAAGTGTCGCTCGACAAGAATTCCGAAGTCGTGATTGAAGAAAGTTTTATAGATTCCGAAACGCCATTTTTCACAAAAATAAAATTGAATTTAAAAAAGGGGCAAATTTGGAACCGGCTTTTGGAATTGTTGCACCCTGACGCGTATTTTGAAGTTGAATCCGGCGGAGTGGTGGCAACGGTTCGCGGAACAATTTTTAATATGTCCAGCACAGAAGGAGATGTTAATATGGCCGTGACGGAAAATTCAGTGACTCTTACTGTGGCAGGTGAAAATGAGGCGGGACAAATTTTGAAAGCGGGTGAAGAATTATCAGTTGATTTACGTCAGATAAAAAATTTAGGGCAAGCGAAAATTTTTGAAATCACTGAAGCGCGTCGGGCAAGCGAATGGTTTAAAAATAATTTTTCCCGCGATGAAAAGTTTCGAGAATTTATAAAAGAGAAAAAAGAAAATATTTTGCGGCAGATTGGGCCGCTGCCTGGGTCAAGATTTTATCCGGCCAAAAGACTGGGCGAACGAACAGCGGCGTTTTTAACTTTTGATAAGTCGGCACGGGCCGAAAAAATAAAAAATTTTGAAGCTAGAAGATTTTTGGCAGCGAGATTGCTTTTAGCGGAGGGTGAAAAAGTCCGGGCGCTTCAAACTTTTAAAAGTATTTCTAATATCAGAGATATTGCGCCCACAATCCGTCGGGCCGACTATTACGATCGAGATTTTTTGAAAACACAAGTTCAGGTTTTAAAAAATGGAATCGACAGAGAGGCAGTCAAGGAATATTTGGACCAAACACTTTTGCCCAGACAACTAGAGTTTATTAAACAAAAATTAGAACTTTCGCCAGTCCTTTTACCAAAGCTGGAAGAAATTATTATTGAACCATTGGGTTCGGTAAATACGAACAGTGAATCGCAAAATATTAATACAAATACAAACGTTAACACAAACTCAAATACCAACCAACCTCAGGGTCCAGTTTGTGGCGACGGCGTTTGCGAATTGGGCGAGGGTTCGGGGGTTTGCGATGCCGATTGTCCGCCGCCTCCGCCAGCTCCGACAATTACAAGTTTACAAATTTCTGCCATACCAACTTCTATTCCAGCCCAAAGTTCAAGTAAACTCGTGGCTGAAACAGTCTGGAGCGATGGAAGCAGGAGAGATGTTACCGGCGATGTTTCTTGGTCGGTTAATCAATCAGTGACCGGAGGTTTGATGGGTTATGTGAGCGCCGGGATGTTTTATTCTAGTGGTTCAGTCGGTACGGCAATTATCAGAGGAGTTTATTCATCCGAGGAAGAGACTTTTGAGGCGACGATTAATATTCAGGTCACGAGTTTGGGGGCCATGCAATAAAAAATAAAAATAAAGCTCCGATCTTTCGGAGCTTCGCCATTTATAATGAGAAAATTTTTTTTAGAAAATCCGGTTTGGGGTAAATTAATTTTGGCCGTGGGGCTAATTTTTGCTTCGACCACGATTGTTTTTGCTCTTTTTCACTGGCAGATTTTAAATTGGATAGATTTGGAAATGACTGACAGGCTATTTTTACGCGAGCCGATTTCCGACGAAGTCGTCGTCGTGAGCATAGATAACCGCTCCATTCAAGAATTAGGCGTCTGGCCGTGGCCGCGCGAATTTCACGGCAATCTTATAAAAAAATTGGAAGCGGCCGGAGCGGCGGTAATTGGGTATGATGTGACTTTCGCCGAAAAAGGGATTGGTGATGAAGAATTTTTTAGAAATATAGCGTCGCATGAAAATTTAGTTTTTCCTTTTGAGGGGTCGATCTCTCTAGGGTCTGGCCAGTTTCCAGCCTTTCGTGAAACACTTTTGCCTCTACCGGAAATTAGAGAGAATCATGAGGTTGGCCACTCACTTTTTATTGCTGATATGGACGGCACGGTTCGCCGCGCGCCGTTTTTGATTCAGCTCGGAGAAAATTTATCGCCATCGTTCGCGCTAAAAATTTTAGAGACTGCTGAAAAAATAAAAATTGAAATTCCGGAAAAGTTTAATCAAGAGATTATTTTGGATGGCAGCATTTATCCGTTGGACAATTTTGGTCTCGCGAGAATTTTCTTCTTCGGCCCAGCTAATACTTTCAGAAAATATTCTTTTGTTGATGTCCTTCGGGGTGACGGGAGCTTGGAACAATTTAGAGATAAAATTGTTTTAGTCGGTTCCGAGGCGGCTGATCTACACGACGAATATTTCACATCCTCTTCGGGCGGTCGGCCGGTTTCCGGAGTGGAGATTCATGCTAATGTGGTGGAATCGATTTTACAAAATAAAACACTGCGAGAAGAGAGCGATCCTAAAAATATTTTTTTAATTATTTTGGCGCTTGCAGCGGTCGCGGCATTTTCTGTTTCATATTTTAAATTGCGTTTTGCCCTGCCTTTATTTTTTGTCTATTTTACAGCCTATCTTGTCGCCGCCGCCGTATTTTTTTCCGAAGGGACAATTTTGCCGATTTTTTATCCGCTTCTCGTTTTAATTTTTGTTTATGGTTTTGGCGTAATTTTGCGTTATCTTCTAATCAGAGAAGAAAAAAGAAAGTTAAAAAAATATTTTTCTCTTTATGTTGCCAAAGATGTTGTGAATGAAATTTTAGCCCACCCGGAAAAAGTTAAACTCGGCGGCGAGACAAAAAATTTAACAATTCTTTTTTCCGATATCCGTGGCTTCACTTCGGTCTCGGAAAAAATGGGCGCGCAAAGTTTGGTTGGTCTTTTAAATAAATATTTGACTGCCATGGCAGAAATTGTTTTGGATAATCGCGGCGTGGTGGATAAATTTATTGGCGACGCAATCATGGCGTTTTGGGGCGCACCGTTGCCTATGGAAAACCATGCCGAAGCCGCGGTGCGAACAGCGCTTTTGATGTCGCGCGAACTTAAAAAGCGCAACAATGAATGGAAAAAATTAAATTATCCGGAAATTAAAATTGGCATCGGGTTAAACACGGGAGAAGCAGTGGTCGGCAATATCGGGTCGCACGAAAGATTTGATTATACGGTAATCGGCGACAATGTTAATCTCGCCTCGCGCTTAGAAGGCCTGACAAAATTTTACGGAGCAGGGATTATCGTTTCCGAAACGACTGCCGCGGTAGTAGGCGGCGAATTTGTTTTGCGGCAGATTGACTGCGTGGCCGTCAAGGGAAAAATGCAGGGCGTAAAAATTTATGAAGTTCTAGGTTTTGCCGAAGAGAAAGAGGGTTATGCGAAGTTGATAGAAAAATTTGAACAAGGATTCGAACTATATTTGAAAAAGGACTGGCTTGCGGCCAAGAAAGTTTTTGAGGAAATTCTGGCGGACAATCCGGACGACGGGCCAAGCAAAGTTTTAAAGGAAAGACTAGATGAATTTATCACCTCGCCGCCGGCCGATTTTGACGGAGTTTATCACTTGAAATTTAAATAAGTAAAAAGCCCTTGACAGCTTTTTCTGAGTAGTTTAAAATATGGTTATGGAAAAGAAAATAGAGGTTAGTTATCCACATTTTATCCCGAGACCGATCTAAGAATTTTCTCTCAAAATAAACAAAATATGTTACAGAGAGTTTTAACTTTTAAGTTCCCGAGCGGCTAACCTATTTTTTTGGTCTTTTGCGCGCCGCTCGAAAGAGCGGTTTTTTAGTCCTTTTCCCAAAAATTAAAAATTATTTTTTGCTCCCGCTTCTGGTGTCAAAAACACGAGAGGCGAGAAACAGAAAAAAATTGTTCATTAACAATTGAATAAAAGAGCATCTTAAAAACCCAACATAAAAAAGAGAACCAAAAAAATAAACGAGAATTGTGAAATGTATGTTTTAACAATTCTTGTGGTTAGATATAAGGGCGTATGGTGGATGCCTAGACACTAAAAAACGATGAAGGACGTAGTAGCCTGCGATAAGCTTCGGGGAGGTGGCAAGCAACCTTTGATCCGGAGATCTCCGAATGGGGCAACCCGGTCCGATTGAAGATCGGATCATCGCTATCTAAATTCATAGGATAGCGAAGGCAACCCGGTGAAGTGAAACATCTCAGTAACCGGAGGAAAAGAAAAAAAGTTACATACAAATATCTTTGCGAGTTTTCGCAGAGATATTTGTGTGTTTCCATTCCCCAAGTAGTGGCGAGCGAACGGGGAAGAGTCAAAAACCTTGTTAGTGTTTTAGCGGATGGTCGGTGAGTCGCAAGACGATCCGGCCGCTGCTAATTAAAGGTGTGGGCCGTTGCTAACAGGGATACGCGAGTCAGTCGCGTTGTCTTCCCAATATAAGACAGGCAAGGGAAAAGCCCGAGCAATCGGGACAGCTTTCCTAGAAGAACTCCTGTGGAAACAGGGACCAGAGAAGGTGAAAGTCCTGTACTCAAAAGGAGCTGTAATCTTGCGGTGATTGACTTAAGTACCACGGGCCTCGTGAAATCCCGTGGGAATCCGGCACGACTATGTGCCAAGACTAAATATTTTTTAGTGATCGATAGTGAACTAGTACCGTGAGGGAAAGGTGAAAAGTAGGCCGGTTAGGCCGATGAAAAGTACCTGAAACCATACGCTTACAAGGAGTTGCGGCCCGCAAGGGTTGCAGCGTTCCTATTGAAGAATGAGCCAACGAGTTTGCTGTGCGTGGCTTGGTTAATCTCCCATGGAGAGGAAGCCGAAGTGAAAGCGAGCCTTAATAGGGCGTTTGTCGCGCACACGAGACCCGAAACCGGGTGAGCTAGCCATGACCAGGGTGAAGGTCAGAGAAATCTGACTGGAGGCCCGAACCCACATGCTGTGCAACACATGGGGATGAGTTGTGGCTAGAGGTGAAATTCCAATCGAACTCGGTAATAGCTGGTTCTCCCCGAAATAGCTGTAGGGCTAGCCTCGGATATACAATATAGGGGTAGAGCACTGAATGGTTCAATTCGGCGAAAGTCGATTGCACCAATCAAACTCCGAATACTATATTTTTAGTCCGGGAGTCAGACTGTGAGGGCTAAGCTTCACTAGTCAAAAGGGAAACAGCCCAGATCGTCGCCTAAGGTCCCTAAATCCGAATTAAGTGTTAAAGGTGGTGGAAAGACTCAAACAACTAGGAGGTTGGCTTAGAAGCAGCCATCCTTTAAAGAAAGCGTAACAGCTCACTAGTCGAGTTTTTCTGCGTCGAAAATAATCGGGACTAAATTCGGTACCGAAGGCACGGGATCCCGCAGCAATGCGGGATCGGTAGGGGAGCTTTCTCGAGTCGCTGAAGTCGCATCCGTAAGGAGCGGTGGAGGCTCGAGAAGTGAGAATGTTGGCATAAGTAACAAAAACTCTGATGAAAACTCAGAGCACCGATAGTCTAAGGTTTCCTGGGCAACGCAAATCGACCCAGGGTT
>JBAZJZ010000003.1 GCA_041650995.1 Patescibacteria group bacterium | reverse complement strand
CAGGTCCGGGTACCCATGACGCACTCGCCGAGGTCGGTGCCGCACGATTCGGTCGTACCAATGGTGCAGGCGCACCCTTCGTCAACCGAACCGTCGCAGTCGTTGTCCAGGCCGTCGCAGGTCTCGGGCGAACCCGTGATCTCGCCGGCGCAGACGCCCCAGCGACCGCCGCTGCAGGTGGCGGTACCACGGACGCAAGCGCCCATGTCCGTCCCGCAGGGTTGGGTGGTGCCGTCGACGCAGGAGCATCCTTCGTCGATGTCGCCGTCGCAGTCGTTGTCGATCGTGTCGCAGGATTCGGAAGTAGCCGGCCCGACGTAGCCGACGCAGACGCCCCAGTAGAAGCCGTCGGTGCAGGTCTCGAGACCGCTCGCGCAGGCTCCGAGGTCCGTTCCGCAAACTCGGGTTGCCCCGGGAGTGCAGACGCAGTTCTCGTTCACGCGGCCGTCGCAGTTCTCGTCGAGCAAGTTGCCGCAGACTTCGGGAGAGGGACCGACGAAACCGACGCAAGCGCCCCAACGGCCCATGACGCAAGTCTGGGTTCCGCGGGAGCATTCGCCCGTGTCGTCGCCGCAGGGCTGGGTCGTGCCGTTCACGCAAGAACAGCCCTCATCCACGTCACCGTCGCAGTCGTTGTCGAAGGTGTCACAGGTCTCGGAGGCAGGAGCCGTGTAGCCCACGCCGCCGCAGTCGGACCACTGGCCGGCTCCGAAGCCGTTGTCCAGACAGGTCCGGGTACCCATGACGCACTCGCCGAGGTCGGTGCCGCACGATTCGGTCGTACCAATGGTGCAGGCGCACCCTTCGTCAACCGAACCGTCGCAGTCGTTGTCCAGGCCGTCGCAGGTCTCGGAGGCGGGCGCTCTGCCCGAACAGGTAGACCAGAACCCACCAACGCAGGTCTGGATGCCCATCGTGCACGTACCCATGTCCGTGCCGCAGGGACGGGAATCGCCGCCGCGACACTCGCAGCCTTCGTCAATCGTGGTGTCGCAGTCGTCGTCCACGCCGTTGCAGGTCTCGGAGGCAGGAGCCGTGCCGAGGCACAGGCCCCAGTAGCCGCCCATGCACCGCTGGATACCAGTGGTACACGCTCCGACGTCGGTGCCGCAAACGCGCGAATGGCCGTCCGGACACTCGCAGTCTTCGTCAATGGACCCGTCGCAGTCGTTGTCCGCGCCGTCGCAGTACTCCGGGGTTACCGGACCGCAAGAGCCGCAAGCATTGAGCAGTCCTTCGTCGATCCGGCCGTCGCAGTTGTCGTCGAACCCGTTGCAGGTTTCGGCCGACGGGAAGTGCAAGGGCTGGCACGGACCGTAGCCCGTGCCGTCGTCCAGGCAGAACATCCTGCCCTCGGCGCAAGCGCCGAAGAATCCCGGGATGACGCAGTCGATGGGAAGGCCCGCGGGACCGCAGGCGCAGTTCTCGTCGACTCGTCCGTCGCAGTTGTCGTCGATGCGGTTGCCGCAGACTTCCGGATTCTCGTCCGGTCGTCTCGTCGGCTCGCAAACGTCGGAGTAACCCGAACCGTCCGCGAGACACCGCATCTGGCCGACCGCGCAAGCGCCGGGAATGAGAGTGTTGCAGTCGATGAAGTCACCCAGCGGGCAAACTCCCTCGCCGCACACGCCGCCTTCATCGGTTTCGCCGTCGCAGTCGTTGTCCACGCCATCGCAGATCTCGGGACGCGCGTCCGGACAGGACGCCGTCCCTTCGCAGTGACCGGTCTCGTCACAGCGCATGCCCAGTGGGCAGTGGATGAACGAGTTGCAGATCAACCGACACTGGCCGAGGAAACACTCCCCTGCCACGCAGTCGTCGTCCGCCTCGCACTCGGCCCCCGCGTACACGACGCGAGAATCGCCGCAGCCGAAGCTCGCGACGCCGAACACGGTACACACGCCGAGCACCAAGAACCCGATCCAGTTCGTCCAGTTCCTCATGTTCACGCTCCTCATCTTCCTTTCCCTCCTTGTGCGGCGGTGCCGCACGCGGCAGAACCGCCGCCTTCTTCCGAACAACCAATTTCAAGTCGCGCCTTACGACGCGAAAACTCCTCAGACGCAACTCGCGTCAAGGAGAGATTACCAAAATTCCTAATTGTCAACGAACAGCAGTTTTTGACCTTTTATTTTAGCTCTGTTTCACAACAAGAAAGAGGATTTTTATCCCCCCTCTCAGTCAAAAACCGCACATTATAATTTAACATAAACTGTAAATTTGTCAAGAGGATAAAACAAAAACAGGATTTTTGACCCTGCTTTGTTAAAACGTTTTATTCTTTATTATTTTACTGTTATTTTACCATTTCCGCAATTTTGGTAAAAACTTCCGGATGATTTTCTGCCAAATCAGCTAAAATCTTCCTATCCAAATCTATTTTTGCCTTATGTAACGCCCCCAAAAGTTTGCTGTAACTCAAATTGTTCGCCTGGCTCGCAGCTCCGATTTTAACTTGCCAAAGTTGACGGGCAATCCTTTTTTTCGCGCGTCGATCACGATAAGCATAAACTCCAGCCTTGAGCATCGCGACTCTAGCCAATTTTATTTTACTCTTTCTCCCCCACTTATAACCCTTGGTTTGTTTCAGAAGATTCTTTCGTCTCTTCAAATGATTTTTTCCTCTTTTAACTCTCGGCATATAATGAAAATTAGATAAAAATTAATGGGCGATTGCCGTCCTTACTGTTTTATTAAAAGAATCTGAAAGACTAACGTCGCGTCTTTTTTTTCTTGTAATCTTTCCCGCATCGCGGGTATTAAAATGATCCTGACCAGCGCAGCGCTTCAGAACTTTTGACTTTTTTGTAACTTTAAATCTTTTAGCGACAAGCTTATGAGTTTTTACTTTCATATTTTAAAATTAATTTACTTCTTACCCACTGTCACAGAGAGTCTGCCTCCCTGAAAACTTAAAGGCTGTTCAATTTTTGTAGGCACTAAATTATTAAGCGCGTTGATAAATTGATTGGCGACTTCCCGCGCGGTGTTAGCGTACTGTCTTTCCCTCCCCTTTAAAATTATTTCTACTTTTACTTTATCACCCGATTCCAAAAACTCTTTTGCTTGATTCAATCTGAAATCGCGGTCGTGCGCGCTGATGCGAAGAGAAAGCCGGATTCCTTTAATTTCCACTTTTTTTGCTTTAGCTTTTTGCTTTCTCGCCTCCTTATCTTTTTGATACAAAAATTTTCCGTAATCAAGAATTTTGGCGATGGGCGGCTCGGCCTTGGGAAAAACTTCTACCAAATCAAGCTCGCGTTCGCGAGCAAGCTGAACTGCCGCCGGAGTATCCATCACTCCTAAATTTTGCCCACTTTCGTCAATCACGCGAACTTCGGACGCTCTTATTTGTTCATTAATCCAATACTGGATCGTCTGAACCTTAACTTGTTTTCTTGAAATGCGCAAGGGTTTTAATTTTAATATTAAATTATTTTGGTGGAGATGGCGGGAATTGAACCCGCGTCTAGAAGCCTTCGACAAAACGATTCTACAAGTTTAGCTAAATTAAATTTTTAAAATAACAAGGTATAAATTTAGCAAAAATCCTTGCATTCGAGGCCTATTAATTTTCAAAAATTTCTCTAAGCCGAAGAAATTTTCTATCTCGGTTATGACACCGGGACCCGCCTACCGAGCGTCGGCGGCCGATGTGTCGCGGCTATTTAAGCAGCAACAGGAGCAAAGCTCGGAACGCGCAAAGCGTTCTTTACTTTGTTAAATAAGTTTGCACTTATTGATTTTGCCAAAGTTTTGCGAGATTGTGGCAATACTCGACTTGCTCATTTTGTAAAGAACTCCTATCGAGGCCTGTCATCCCCGAAAATTAAACTTTCATCGCTTCCCTGATTTTTTTGTTCACTTCTCTTTTTTTAATAAGATCTCTTTTTTCATATTTCTTCTTGCCCCTGCCAATTCCGAATTCCAATTTTATCTTATTGCCTTTAGTATAAACTCTAATCGGCACTAAAGTCAAGCCCTTCTGTTTAATTTTTCCATAAAGCGAAGCCAGTTCTTCCTTCCGCAAGAGAAGTTTCCGCGGTTGCGTCGGATCATAATCTAAAATCTGCCCCGCCATTTTATAAGGAGGAACATGGGCATTTGTGAGCCACGCTTCGCTGCCTTTTAGGGTAACAAATGCGCCGGCTAAAGATATGTGGCCTGTTTTGATTGATTTGACTTCCTGACCCGAAAGAACAATGCCCGCCTCAAACCGCTCAAGGATTTCGTAATCAAAACCAGCTCGCTTGTTTACGGAAATAATTGCCATACCATCAATTATAAACAAAGAATGCCGAACAATCAACCGGCTGGCCCGGCCAACCGCGCGACCTCCTTGTTTTTCAACCATTTTTATGATAACATTAAAAAACAATTTAACAATATAATCATTTAACAATTTACATTATGTCAGACCCAAAATCAGTTACCTTCAACGTTTCCACTCTCACGATTGTAAAAATAATTTTAACCTTACTCATTTTATATTTCGCTTATTTAATGTGGGACGTACTGGTGCTAATTATTATAGCGATAATCCTGTCAGTTTTAATTGATCCTCTAGCCGATCGCTTTGAAAAAAGAAAAATCCCGAGGACGCTGGCAGTTCTTTTAGTTTATATAATTTTACTTTCGCTCATTGGACTCATTATCGTTTTGATTATTCCGCCGCTCACTACTCAATTCCGACAGCTCACTGACAACCTCCCGAGTTATTGGGAACGCCTTAAATCTTTAGGTGCCCAAGATCTTTTGGCTAAATACGATCTTTCTACCCTTCAAAATAGTTTCAAAGCAATTGAAACAAACTTCACTCAGGGAATTTTCACCGGTTTAGGTGGAATTTTTGGCGGCGTTGTTTCCTTTTTCCTAGTTTTGGTTCTAACCTTTTACATGGTTGTGGAAGAAAAAGAATTAAAAAGTCTGGCGCGCTCACTAATTCCTTCTCACTATCAGCCTTATCTTTTTCAGGTTGCCAGCCGCATGAAGGGAAAAATGTCTGCCTGGCTTAAAGGACAACTTATTCTCTGTCTTATTATCGGTCTGGCTGTTTTTATAGGCTTATCTATTTTGGGGGTAAAATATGCCTTGGTTCTTGGTCTCATCGCCGGCTTTTTGGAAATCATTCCTTACGTCGGCCCATGGGTCGCCGCGGCTTTCGCAATTTTTATCGCCTTGGGGCAATCGCCAATGCTCGCTCTTTTTGTTCTTCTTCTTTTTGTTTTAGTGCAATGGTCGGAAAATAATTTGCTGGCTCCGAAAATTATGCAAAAAGCCGTTGGTTTAAATCCTATTATCTCCATTCTCGCGGTTATCACGGGCGCGAAACTTGCCGGATTTTTGGGAGTTCTTTTCGCCATACCAATTGCCAGCGCCCTTTCCATTTTGCTTCAAGACTTTTTCAATAAAGACGAAGAAAAAACAAACGCTTAACAATTTTAAAATGTCTGTAATTACAAACCAATCCCCTGACCCTTGGATTAAAAAAGTAGACGAAAAAGAAAAATTAAAAGAAGAGATTCGCGGAGAAGTAATTTCCGAAATGAAAAAGAAAAAACATAAGAAATTTTTTACCTGCTGTTTTTTGAAATTACTTGTCGTGATTTTAATTTTGGGTGGCATTGCCGCCGCCGTGGCAAGAACCGGAATAGTTGATATCCCCGTTTTTTCTAAACTATTTTACAAAACACCAACTCCGGAACGAATTGTTTCTGCAAATATCGACAAAGAAAAAAGTTTTGAAAATATTCTTGCTCAAAAACTTGAACAACAAATTGAGTCAGGAAAAAAATCTGAAAAAGACGGCCAAAAAATAGAAATCGCTTTGGATTTTACGGAAGAAGAACTGACTGGTTTTCTTAAGGGCGCAGAAGCGACCGAAAATTTTCCTTTCTCCGATTCCCAAATTTCAATCAACCCCGACGGTTTAGAAATTTTTGGACAGCTTAAAGAATTAAACAAAACATTTTTGACTGTTGTCCTAAAACCGGAAGTTATGGAAGGAAATTTAAAAATTTCTTTCAAGGAAATAAAAATTGGGAATCTGTCTTTGCCGCCGGCAATAGGAAATTTCTTGGTTGATAAATTTTTGAAAGATCAGATTAGCTCAACGCAAGAAACCATCTCTAAAAATGGAAAGCTGGAAAATGTTGAACTTGCAGACGGCAAAATTGTACTCCATGGCCTGATTGACGCGGCATCTCTTCTTAAATAAACTAATACCAAAAATAAAAATGATAAATCGCTTAATTCCCATTATCACCCCTCTCCTGATTTTCTCCGGCTTGGAGTTATTTTTTTTCAAACCTCATTTTGTTTATTTTATTTTTATTTTTTTGGTTTTAGCGATCGGGGTCGCGACCTGGAAAATAATCGGCAAAGGATTGATGGATACCACGGTACGATGGCTTTATCTTTTGACGCCGCTATTGTTTTTAACAAGCGGCGTCTTGTTTCTTATGTTTTTGGAACGGCCGTGGGCAAGACATCTTCTCGCCCTTTCCTTATCTTTTTTTTGCGGAGTATTTTTAGAAAATATTTTTATTTATATTTATCAGCACGAAAAATATCAAGCCAACTCTTTGGAAAATATTTCCAACTACCTGAATCTGGCCGCAATGTTTCTCTTTAGCTCAAGTCTTTTTGGATTTTCAGTTTTTCTAAACATCGCGCTTTGGCAGCTTTCCCTTATCTCTTTTGTCTTCACTTTCGCCTTGACTTTCCAAACTATCTGGATAAATAAAATAAATATTCGAGCGGCGCCTCTTCAAATTTTTGTCATTTGCCTGCTTCTCTTTGAACTTTTTTGGGCCGTCTCTTTTTTACCGACTGCCTATTTCGTCAACGGTTTAATCATTGCCATTTCATTTTATTTTATAAATAATTTAATGCGGCTTCATCTGCTTAACAGCCTTAATAAAAAAATTATCCGTCGCTATTCCATTCTCTGCGGCTTAACAATTTTTATTATTCTTTTAACCGCCAAGTGGGTTTAAAAAATATGAATACAAAATTCTCCAATCTAAAAATTATTATTTTTGCCGTCATTTTCGGCCTGGGAGCCGGCATCGTCGGACAAATGCTTGCCACTGCGTATTTTTTGCCTCAGGAAATTTTTATCACAAGCGAGGGAAGTCGCGTGAAACAAGCAGCAAGCCAAACTGCTGAAAATGAAAAAATTATAGAAGCGGCTAAAAGCACTCTGCCGACAGTTCTTGAAATTTTTCCTAAAAAAATCTCTTCCCATAATCCGGAAAATCAAATTTACCTTCCTGATGAGCGGATGGCTTTAGGCACTGCCCTCACTTCAGACGGATGGATTATAAGCTTTGGGGGAAAAATAATTAATTCAAAAAATGGTTTTGTCATCGTGGCGGGAGATCAAAAGATTTTTGAGCCGAAAAAGATTATTATTGACGAAGCGACGGGAGCTATTTTTATAAAAATTGAAGCGGATAATTTATCTGTCCCAAAATTGGGGTCGGAAGAAAATATTTATTTAGGGGAAAAAGTTTTAACCTTGAGGAATAAACAATCATTCCAAACTCTGCAAGCCGTTGACTTGTCTTATGGGCCGGCTGCCGAGCCAAAAGATCTCCTCAAATCTTCCGAAAAATTTTCTAAATTTATTCTCCTAGACCAAAACCTGACTCAAAATGAAATTGGCGCGCCACTCATAAATCTCTCCGGCGAAATCGTGGGAATTCTTTCCGATATCTCACCCGCCGTAGCAGTGCCGATTAGTTTTTGGCGAGATGCTTTCTTGGAAATTTTAAAAACAGAAAATACCGGACGGCCCTACCTTGGCGTTCATTATTTAGACCTTGGAAATTCTCCCGGGATTAGCGAAGCGTTCAGCCAAGGTAAAACAGCCGGCGCCCTTATTTGGAGCGACAAAAATTTAAAAATCATGGGCGTGGTCAAAAATAGTCCGGCGGCAATAAGCGATCTTAAAGACGGCGACATTATTATAAAAATAAATAATGAAAATTTAAGCCAAAAAATCGATCTTACAAAAGCAATCTCTCAATACTCCCCTGCTGATAAAATTCAAATTACAATTTTACGAAACGGCGAAGAAAAAATAATTGATATTACTCTTGGCAAAAAAATGTGATATAATAAATAAGCCAAAATTATTCTTTTTCTACTTTATAATTTCTAATTTTATGTCCACAAATTACGTAAGAATTTTAAAACGCGAATGGCGCACAATTTTTTTCATTACGGGAGGAGCTCTGGCTCTTTCTCTAATTTTCAGCCTCGTTCAACCTTTTCAATACAGCGCCAAAACAAGAATTCTCGTAATCCCTTCTGGTAGCGGCTTGGATGCCTACAGTGCCTTAAAATCAGCCGAAGCAATCGGCGAAAATATTGCTCAAGTTATTTACACCACTTCTTTTTTTGATAAAGTAATCCAAAGCAATTCCAGTATCCAAAATATCTGGAGCACGGACGAAAATAAGAAAAGAAAGCAATGGGAAAAAATGATTGATGCCGAGGTTCTCTACGGAACAGGCATGCTTGATATTACTGTCTACCACAAAGATAAAGCTCAGTCTTCAATGCTCGCCTCCACAATCGCCGACGTTTTATCCAAAGAAGGACGCAATTATTTTGGCATACCCGGACTTCAAATCACAATGGTTTCCTCGCCACTTCTTTCCAAATATCCGGTCAAGCCAAATATTTTACTTAATGTTTTTATGGGGTTGCTCCTGGGCCTTATTGCCGGCGTTACTTTTACTATTCTTACCTACCATCCAGCCATGCGGGAAGAAGCCCCTCCGAAACCGATTAAAATAGCTGAATCAAAAATGCATTTTCGTCCGGAAGAAAAAGAAGAAAGAAAAATTAGTGAAGAACGGGAAATCATCAGCATGCATAATCATTATAATAAGCACTAAATTAAAAATAAAAAATAATAATATTACAGCCAACCTTTATTTCAACTTCTAGTTTTATTTTTCACTCTCGTTTTTAAAATTTAATTTGTTATTTAATTCGTCTGTCAAAGACACTTGACAGATTTTTTATTTTATGGTATAGTTAAATGTCTGACAATTAAATAGTTCATTTTAAAGTAAAGGCAAATTGTATTTTTTCCGCTAGAATAAGGCCTTTCAGATAGAATTCCGAAGCTGTTTGGCTTGGAAAATTTAGTGGTGATTGGCTTATATTGAGAAGCCAAATCTACCCTCGTTCTTTATCATCACCAGGCCAAACGACTCCGGAATTTTACCCCAAAATACTCCGCGATAAACCACAGTTTACAGAGTAAAAGTTATTAAAAAGTTGAAATGACGGAATACTTTCTGACATTAGTCCACTTCTCTTAAACTGCGGTTTCCTGCGAAGGATAGATCATTGACAATTGAAAACAACGGGCTTTAGCTCTCCCGCCGTATTGCGGGATTGATGCGCGCCTGATGAAATAGAGGGATAAAATCCTCTTTCTCAGGCTTAGGCCTGTTGAGATATATAGCAAAAACCCCGGGGCGTGGTTGCTCCGGTGGTTACAAGTTTGGACAGTACAACCGTCCCGCATTCCTGCGGGACAACGAGGGAGGAACGGGAAATGAAGAATTTCACGATGTTCGTGTTCGTGCTGTTCTGCGTCCCGGCAGTCGCCGAGGCGCAGCAGCTCTCCGATGGCGAGGCGCGGGCGCTCGTTTGCGGGCCCGGAGAAATCCAGGTCTGCACCGAGCCCAGCAACGACGGTGGCTTCAACGTCATGTACCGCCGAGGCTCGCCGCTCCTCGACTGTTCGGTCGCAAGCGACCGAGGGATCGGGCTCCGGTGCGTGGCGCGCAGCGAAGTATGTACCACCGCCAGGACGCTCTGCGAACAGCGGAGCGACGTATGGCGCTGGAACGAAAGCGACTGTCGCTGCGACTACCATCGCACCACGACCACTCCGACGACTCCGACCACGGCGACGCCTCCGACGACCACTCCGACCACTCCGACCACGGCGACGCCTCCGGTTCAGCCCGGCTCCGCGCCGGCCTGCCCGGACTGCGATCAATGCTCCACGGAAGAGCTACGACAGATCCTGAACAGCATCGCCTTCATCGAGCAGAAGATCGACGACGGAGCGGCTCTCGTCCTCACCGAGGAAGAGATCCGCGCTCTGCGCGCCGAAGCGGAAAACCTGCGCGAGCAGGCGAATGAGTGCCGCAACGAAGCGCTCGCCGATCGGGCGACGACTCTCGTCGCCGCACTCGACCCATACCGTCCCGAATTCGTCCGACTGCACCAGCACCTCGACGCCCTCGATTTCACCGTCGAGGACGACGAGAACTGGTGCACCGGCAGTTTCGGCGGAGTACTGGCGTGCATCGTTCTGCCGACCGTGGCAGCCGGTGCCGCCATCTTCCTCGGTGTCTGGTTTGGCACCGAGTGGTCTGTGACCCAGGACTGAACGTGTCAACCCGGGGCCGATGTGGCGGAAGCCCGTCGGCCCCACAGAAACTTCTGCCCCGAGAGGGCAGGGAGGGATGAAGATGAAGAACGTGACCATGATCGTGACCGCGTGCCTGTTCGTGACCGTGATGCTGGCCTCCTGCGGTCAGGAGATTCCGATCCCGGATCCCCTGCACACGTGCGAGGATTCGAACGACGATGAGGTGTGCGACGGGGACCAGGACGGGGACTCCGTCCCCTGGATGTACGACAACTGCATCCACTCCCCGAATCCCGACCAACTGGATACGGACGGCGACACGATCGGCGACGCCTGCGATGCCTGCTGCACCGAGCGCGGTCCGGCCGAAAACCGCGGCTGCCCGGTCACTCCGGCAGCGGATGCGGACGCGGACGCCGATGCGGACGCGGACGCGAGCAGCTGCGTGCCGGCCGACTGCAGTTTCGACTGCTGGTCGGACGACCACACGCTGACCGGCCTTTGCGCTGGCGACATGTGCGTGTGCATTCCGGCAAGCGACGGGGGAACGACCACCGGCTGCGTGCCGGCCGACTGCGCGAGGACGTGCTACGACCTCTTGCGCATCGACGGGTTCTGCGACGGCGATCGTTGCCGTTGTGGAACGACCCCCCCGGTACCGTACTGCGGCGACGGAACCTGCAACGGGACCGAGTCCTGCTCGTCCTGCCCGGCCGACTGTGGTTCCTGCTCGCCGATCTGCGGCGACGGAACCTGCAACGGGACCGAGTCCTGCTCGTCCTGCCCGGCCGACTGTGGTTCCTGCTCGCCGATCTGCGGCGACGGGATCTGCAACGGAAGCGAGACCTGCTCGAGCTGCGCCGGAGACTGCGGCACCTGCGGCACCACGACCCGCCACGTGATCATCACCTGGCGGCGAGTGAGCGGCGGCTTCTCGGGACCCCTCACCGCCTGCGGCGAATTCGTCGACGACGGCGACGAAGATCTCTTCTGGGGGTGCGGTGCGGCGGTCTCGAGCGACACGGTCGTCTACGACGACTGGCTCGATCCCTCCGACTGCGCCACCGGACCGGACGCCTACTGCGAGTTCAACGTGCATTTCCTCGGGTCGAACCGCGACGCCGTGGAGCAGTGCTCCGGAACGCCCTGCGAAACCGGCGCCTATGCGGTCACCGTGACCGTGGACGGTAGCGTTCGCAGCGTCGGTCTGAAACGCAACGGAGTTCCCGTCGGCGCGACGACCGGCGGCTACGGCGGGGGCAACTACTACTACTCGCTGTAGCGCCCTACCAACAACTTGCCTGTCCGATCCCTTGTTCTGACTTCGGTCGGAATAGCGGCGGGTAAGTCCAACCACTTCCAGTTTGTCGCCTAGGGCGGCGACGAACTGCTTCGACTAAGGCCAGCTTTCCTTCACCGGATCGCTGGCCTTCTTTTTTTATCTGTAGAAAAATAATTATTGCCTGAGCCTGTCGAAGGCATGCCCAGGCATAGTCAAAGTTCTATCCCTTCGACTTAGCTCAGGGAATAAAATTTTGACTCTCCCTAATAAAACACCCTGTTTTCGCTATAGAACTATTTACAAAATAAGTATAGATTTTCTACTTTAAAAATTTAAGTAATATTTTTAATTTAATCTCGTTTTAATATTAACTGGCCTAAAACCAGAGCAGTTTGTTATAGAACCTTGACAAACCGGATCTTTTGTTATAATCTATAATGTTGGTTCCTTAAACAACCCTTGCCGCAAGGCGAGGTTTCATATAGTTCTAGTTTATCCGTAAAACAACCGCCATCCAAGGAGGGAAACGAAGATGGCAACCGAAGGACACGGACGAGTAACCGGCGTTCACAACGTAATGACCGGCACGAAACTCGCCGACCGATGGCAGGTCCTCGATGTCCTGGGCGAGGGCGGAATGGGAGTCGTCTATCGCGGCTGGGACCTAAGACTCGGAGCCCCCATCGCGATCAAGGTGCTGAACCCATCCCTCCAAGGGAACCCGTCGATCGTCAAGCGGTTCGTGGAGGAAGTGGACACCCTGAAAAGGAGCGCCCACACGAATATCGCGACGATCCACGACTTTTCCGCGGAAAATGAAGCGGGCGTGGTTTACCTCGTCATGGAGTTCCTCGACGGCCCCATCCTGAAGACCGTCTTGGACGACTCTCCGGGACGACGGCTGCACCCCCAGAAAATCCTCAGAATCTTCACGCAGATCCTGGACGCCCTGGATGCAGTACACGAACGCGGCATCATCCACCGCGACCTAAAGCCGGAAAACGTCTTCGTTCTCCGGCTCGGCGGCGGCAAGCGCAACACAGACGTGGTGAAGCTGATCGACTTCGGCATTGCCAAATTCCGCGGTGGACCACCCGGAACGCGGCCCGGTCTTACCCTGGCCGGAACAGTTTTGGGGACGCCGTTCTACATGTCCCCAGAGCAATGCCGCGGCGAGGTCGACGTCGACCAGCGAACCGACATCTACGCCGTGGGCGTCATGCTCTACGAAGCGGCCACTGGTCGGTTGCCCTTCAACAAGCCGACCGGCGCGGAGATCATGACGGCGCACCTGAACGAATGTCCGGACGCGCCGTGCATGATCAACCCGGGAATCTCCCCAGAGTTGGAGATGGTGATTCTCCGGGCACTCGCGAAAAATCCGGAGGACCGCTTCCAAGATGCTGTGGAATTCAGTGAGGCGCTGGAAGCCGCGATTCCGGAAGACTCGCTGTTCTACCGCGACAGCAAAAGGCCATCGCCGGTGAACGGCATGGCCGCGATCACTCCCCCGCGTACCCCGACTCCGACAGTGCTCGAAGACGAGCAGCCGACCGCGGAGCATTCCGAGCCCTTTCCCGACCTTTCCAAAACTCCGACTCGCTTGCTTAGCCGCGAGCGGCCGGCAGCAGGGCTCGCACTGGCTCCCACCATCTCCTCGGTCGATCTGGAGACGCGGCGTTCGGCAGCAGGGCAGGCTCGCGAAGCTTTCGACAAAGCCGTGGTCTACCTGAAGCAGGCCGAGGTCTGGGTTCTCGCGCCCTCGCGTCGGGTAGCGGTGATCGCAACCGGCATCACTGCCCTCGTCCTCGTCAGCCTCCTCGTTCTCGCAGCGCTGCTGTCGGGCGACGGGAGCGCGCCGACCACTGGTGCCAAAGCCCAAGCCAGCGCCGAGGCAGAAATCGTCCTCGAAGAAGAGATTCCTTCTCCGAGGGGCGACCAGCCTGACGTCGTGGTTATCCAGATTCCCCTTCCTCTTCCCGCTCCTCCTACCCCGACCGACGTGGTCCAGGCGCCAGAGGAAGACGCGGGTGAAGATGTCACGGCAAACGGAGAAGCAGAAACCGCTGCTCCCGAACCGCCGACTCCCCCGTCCGGCTACTTTGAGCTAATCGAAACGGCAAAGCGCGCCAGAAACCGGCGCGTAGCTGTCCGGAAGCTCGAGGAGGCAACTCGCCTCTGGCCCGAAGGACCAGACGCCTGGGAAGCGCTGGGCGACGTTCTCTGTCTCGAGCGGGGACAAACCGATCGGGCAAGGAACGCTTTCACGCGGACACTTGAACTTCTTCCACCAAGCGCGCTCTCAAGGCGCGCTCTGGTGGAGGGCAAGCTCCGCGGCCTCCGGTGAGGCTTCGAGGGTAAACACAAAACGTGATCAAAAATCACGCTAGTGTTTGCCCTCTTTTTTTATCATGCTATCTCAACTTGACAAAAATTTTATTATATGGTTAGATAAAGGGTGCTCAAAATAGTGAGCCAGGGGAGGCAAGGGGCCTCTCTTTTCAAAGGAGAAAACCATGAAACTCGTAATCGTGGTGGCGATGATGGTGCTCTTCTCGGCTGGCAACGCGCTGGCCCAATACTCTTCGACGAACCAGCCCGCCGCCGAGGGATACATCGATCAGATGTCCCTCGAACGGTGCCGGACCGACCTCCGGCAGTGCCTCGAAGACATCGCCACAGCCGGGGCCGACAGCACGGCTCTTCTCGCGGCACTCGCCGAGCGGATGGGTTTCTCGTCAGTGGACGAGATGCTCGCCGCCGACTGCCGTTCCAGGCGGGGAACCTGGGACGGGAACCAGTGTCTCTGTGCCGAGCCGAACCACTGGTTCGGTTCGGACGAATCCTGCTGCGTGCCCAGCACGCGCAGGTACGAGCGGCAGATGCAGGAATGCCGGGATTCCGGCGGCAGCTTCAGCTGCCGCGGCGGATGTCGGTGCCCGCTCGGCACGCAGCTCATGGACGGCGAGTGCCGAGGCGAAGCCGCGACTCGCGAAGAGATCGACAGGTTGCGCAACCGCATCCCCCAACTCGAAAGCGAGTTGGGAAGGATCCAGGGCGAACTGGACGCGGCACACGCCCAAGGCGACGACCAGGCCGACCAGATCGCCGATCTGGAAAATCAGCTCGCTGCGGCCCGAGAGGCGCTCGAAGAGCTACGCGTTCTTCTGGCTCTGCGCGAACAGCAGTTGCGCGATGCCTTGGGAACCGTTGTTCCGCCCGCCTCCCCCCTTCCGGGAACCGCGGAAGCGATCGCAGAGGTCGCCGGAGGATCCGCGCCCAATCCGCTCGCACCGACGACTCCTCCGCCCGAAGAGGACGAGGAAGGCAATTGGTGCGAAGAGAACGGCTGGGCGTGCGCCGGGATCATCATCGGCGCACTGGCCGGAGTGGCCGGAGTCACCGTCGGGATCGTGGAGGCGACCCGCGACATCCAAGTAGTTCAGTAGTTCGAAAGTTCTCGAGTTCTCCCCCGCCCGAGGACTGGGCCGACGATCTTTGAGACATTCCGTCTCGGACGTCGGCCCTTTTTTTATCTGTCAAATACCCTTGACAAAACTTTAAAAATATGGTATATTTAATTGTTCTGAAATTGATGAAAAATCATTTCAAATAAAGTAAAACTGGGTCTTGGAGTAGTTTGGTTTGATGCCTGGGTTGCCTCCTCCTCAACCTCTTGGTTTTCAAATCAAACTACTCAAGGACCCAAAACATAGGTCCAAGCAACTCGGGATGGGTCCCGGGTTGAACGAGTTTGGAAAGGAAGGGAACGAAATGGGCGAGACGAGCAATCTGGATCCCAGGGCCGTCGGAGTCTGGGGCCTGAAGTCGGAATTCGTGGCCGCGCACGAAGATGAGGCCAAGAAGGCTGAGATCGAAGCGATGATCAAGGCCATCTTCGCCCCGCTCGTCGGCGGCGAAGACAAGATCGAGAACGTGGCGCTGCGGATCGATGGGAAAAAGAATCCCTACGCCAAGATTTGGTTCGCGGACGAGGTCAGCGCCACCATGGCGCTGGTCCTCAACGACGAGAAGGTGGAAGAGCTTACCGAGGGTGAGCTCCGAGTCCAGCTCGCCGAGAAGGCGCCCCCCAAGGGTGGCCGGAAGGCGGGAGTCGACCCCGAGAAGCTCGCGGCCGACGTGGCCACGAAGCTTTCGAGCGACAACAGCTTCATCGCGAAGGTCACTGGCAGGCCCGGCAAGGACGGCAAGTCGCCCGAACTGCCGTCGATCATCTCGGCGCTCACGGCCAATCCGACCTTCACGGCGGCGGCCAAGGGGCCGAAGGGAGATCCCGGCAAGGACGGCCAGAAGGGCGATCCGGGTCCCAAAGGTTCGGCGGGCGCCGATGGCGGGGTCGGTCCGCAGGGGCCGGCGGGACCCAAGGGAGACAAGGGTGACGCCGGCAGGCCCGCGCCGAAGGCGGCGTGGATCCTGAACGTCCTCCTTTCCCTCACGGCCCTCATCATCATCCTGGGACATGCCTTCTGCGGAAGCGACGGCGGACAGGGCCCGGCGGGCATCCAGGGACCGATCGGACCTCAGGGTCCGCAGGGCCCCGAAGGCGCAATGGGCGCTTCGCCCACGGCGACGGAAGTCGCGGCGGAGATCGTGACGGCTCTCAAGGCCGACGAGGAGTTCCTCTCGGCCGTGACGCCCGTCGTCGCACTGACCCCCGAAGCGGAGGCGCCGGCAGCGACCGAACCGCCGCCCGCCGCACCCGCGGCAACGGCGCCGCAGCCGAGAAGGCCCGGCGTCACAGTGGTCGAGGGTCGCGGCCTCGTCCGGCTTCGGCTGGATGAAGTCGCAGACAAGTTCCGCGACATCGATCGTCGGATCGATCAGCTCGAACGTGCGCGTCGCTAGACGCGCAAGGGCGAGCGGGGAAAGATGAAAATCTTTTTCCCGCTCGCCCTCTTTTTTTAATACTAAAACGGGCTACTTGCCCGTTTTACTTTTTTTATTTTAGAAAATTTATACTCCCAACTCTTTTCTTACTTTTTCATAATCATTTTTTGCCTTTTCAAATTCCTCTTCTACTGCAACCCTATTTCCACCTTTTAAAAATCCTAAAAATCTGCTTAAAAGACCATTATATTCTTTCAAATTTTTCTCTGCACGAACCAACCGATATTTAGCAAATTCCAATTTTGCTTTCTGCTCATCGGTTAAAACCGAAACTGAGGGCGATGCGGCAGTCGCTCCCTCAACTGGCTTGATCCCAGCCGCAGATAGACGTTCTTCCACGGCCTTTATTAAGCGGCCCGAAATCTGATCTATAAAAATTTTTACGCTCGGGTCCTTAATGACCATCTGCGCGGTTTGTAGAATTTGATCGGCCATAAGGGGGTTCCCCCTTGTTGACTGCGCTCGCTCGGAAATGAAAATATAATTTTCATTTCACTCGCTCGCTTGTCAATAAAAATTATAGTCCGTATTTTTTTCTTAACTCTCTTTCAACAACCTCTATTTTTACTCCAATTTGTTTACGCGCCATTTCTTCTTTCTCTCTCCTACTCCTTGTTTTATAAATCGGGCTCTTCTCCAGAAGATCTAGAAATTCGGCAAAAAGCCTTCTCCTTTCATCAGCTAAAGTTTGTTTGATTATTCGTTCCGCTTCTCTTCGCCTCTCACTCTCGGGTATTTTCGGTCTTTCCACAACTGGCGCGGGAGTTTTAACTTCTCTTTTCTCCGCGGGCTTTTTAGGTAGAATAATCTCGTCTCCCTCAAAAAATCCCACGTAAAAATCCCTCATTCCATAATTTTTCCGATCGCTTTCCGTCGACTCCTTTAAATTAATATAAAGTTCCCCGCCAGATTTAAAATTTTTCGGCACGTTTTTCACAATCACTTTCTTCCCGTCCGGAGCGTTTGTCCACCACCATCCTTCCGGAGACTGGCTGACGATTGCCCGAATCCGTCGGGACTCTGTTTCTAAAAATCTTTTTAACTCTGCTTTTGGTCCGGGCTTAAAATCCGGCGCTATTTTGGCCAATAAGTCTCCCAAAGTTACTGTCAATTTTTCTCCTCCAGATAATTTTATAAAGACACTTCCGCGAACCAACCTTCCTTGAGGTAGGCCGGAAAAGGTTTCTTTATCAAAAGTTCCTTTATTTAGGGCCACGAAAAAATTATGAGTTTCCGGCGTATAGCGAATTACTCCGTCACAACCAATGCTCGCCGCGGCCCACTGGCCCTCACCGCCAATTTTATTTTGCGTATCTACAATAAATCTTTTGCCGTCTTTAGTTAAAACTAACCAACCCTTGGCTGCCAGCTCGCGGACAGATTCCATTGTTCTTTTTATTATTTCCCGCCTCCCGGCTGTATGGTCAACAACCTCTCCTTTTTTCTTTTGATAAATCAAACCAAATCTTCTCAAATCTTTTTCATCTAAAATATCTGCGACATCCTTCCCGGATTCGGAAAAACGCAAAAGCGTATCAAAGGTCACAAAGCGAGATTTTAAAAATCCTATCATTCTTCTGTCGGAAGTTTGGAAATATTTTTCCATCTCCGGGAAGCTGAAGTTGTCCGAATGCGTTATCCATTCTACCACTTTCTCGTAATTTTTTTGCTCTTTTTCATTTTCAAATTTCAACAAGCCCAACTCTGTTAAAACTTTGTAAACACTTTTTGTAGCCGAAGTTCCGCGGTCAGAATATGGGCCGTGGTGGTCCAAAACCGTTGTTACTTCAACTTTTCTTTCGCCGGTTTTTGGATCAACGGTTTCTGCCGAATCCACAACTAATCCATCAGCATTTCCCGAGTCAATTGTTATCTGACCTTGTTTCTTTTCGCCAGCAGTAAGATAGCCAACATTTTTTATGTCCAATCCAGCTTTGCCTAAAAGGGCAATGGCACATTTGCCATCCAAATCGGAATATCTCTGCAAAACAACCTGTCCTTTTTCTCTGTCATAACCAGTTACTCCGTGAGTAAATAATTCCCGCATCGCCAAAAACTTCTTTGCCGCCTCTGTGATTGTCTCCTGTTCAGCCTTGGATCGGTCCCCGCCCAACTCTTGCACTTTTCTCTCAAAATCGGCGCGGCTTACCGTGTCTAGCAACACTCCCTTAAAAATTTCGATCTGGTCGTCCAACATTTCATCAAAAAACGTTTTTCCTTCTTCGGTTGGAATATTCTTAATCAGCTCTTCGCGAAAACCAAGACCCCTCATTAACATCTCTTCAATTTCTTCTCTGCTTAATTTATCTTTTTGTCCACGATCTCGGGTTTCCTTCTCTTTGATTTCGTCTAAAAGTTTTTGATAAGCTTCTTTTTCTTTTAATGAAAATGAAGAAAGAAAATACTGGACATCTTCATCGGATAATTCTCCAAGGGCGTATTCTCTTAAAATTTTTCTATACCATTCTTCTGTCGTTTGCTCTGCTTTTGTACCGGTCGGGACAACGATCCCCGACCTTCGTATTACCTCCACATTTTTTTTCTCATCAACCCATCTTCCTTCTTTCGGCGCTCTTATTCTTTGGGTTATGGTTCTCGTACGGGATGTTTCCGCCGGATCTCTTTTCAAATCTGCAATGTCTGCCTTCACCTCTCCCTCCCGGATAGCTTCAGCGAGTCTTTCATGGGCTTCGTATTCTTCCGGCGAAGGAAATCTTTCTAAAAAATCAACCAGGGCTTCCTTACTTAGAATTCCCTGGTCATACTTGGTTCGTAAATTAGAATATATCGCCGCTTCCCGGGCTTTTCCCCTTCTTCTTTTTTCCACCAATTCTTTGCCGCCCACCTCTGCCAACTCTTCTCTCCAGTCTTTCGCCTCTTTAGGTGATTTTTCTAGATTTTTTCTTTCTCGTCTGGCCGCTCGCCTCTTCGCCTCAAGATCACCTAAATTTCCAAATTCAAATGATTCGGCGGCGGACTTTTTGCGAGATTTAGCCATATCTTTTTAATTTAATGGCGGGTCCGAAGGGATTTGAACCCTCGATCTTCTCCGTGACAGGGAGACGTGTTAGACCGGACTACACCACGGACCCAAGATTTTTATTTATTAACCAATCTATATACGTTTTTCTCTTTTTCTTTTTTATTTCACTTTCACGTCTTTTGGCAATAATTGAACTATCTATCATTCGTAAAGCCCACATAATATCTTCCCTCTTTATTTTGTAACACCTAAACAAAATATTTCATACCCTCGATCTCCCCGCAGTACTGCGGGGCGTGTTAGACCGGACTACACCACGGACCCATCTTTATATAAAAAATCAAAAATAAAATACTCTTGATTTATATAACTTTACCAATAAAAATTTTATCTGTCAATGTCTTTTGGATATAAAAGTGACCCCGGCAATTGAGTTATTCACCCTTTTTGCAACGGGGTCTTGGTTTTAGTTGTTCTTGTCCCGCTTTCTGGCTAGGCCGCCCGCCTCGCCTTGGGATGGCGGTTGACGTACGACTCGCTCCGCCGGAAACGGCCGTGGTGCTCTTCCGTCATCTCGACCTTGCAGCCACGCTTCAGAGCGCGCCTCCTCTTCTCTTCCGCCTTCTCCTTCGAAAGGCGACGGTGCACCTTCAGGATATCCCCTGCAGAATCTCGCACGACCACTTTCCATCCCAATTGCGAATTCACCATTCCTTCCCTTCTCTCCTTTCTCACGGCTTCTTGGCCGCTTGACCCATCCCTCAGTATGAGCCAAAACAAAAACAGCAACCGATTTTCATCTTACCGTAATCTTCGGTTACTGTCAAGTCTTTCCTATTTATGTTTTAATTTTTTCTCTGTTTCTAAAATTCTTAAAGTTGTTTTTAAAACTGAGTCGGGATTTAGGGAAATACTATCAATTTTATTTTTTACCAAAAACTCAGCAAAGTCTGGAAAATCCGACGGCGCTTGACCGCAAATGCCAATTTTAACCTTACTTTTGTGCGCTACTTGAATTACTTGCCGGATTGCCCTTTTTACTGCCTCATTTCTTTCATCAAAAAGATGACTAACCAATTCCGAATCGCGATCAACACCCAAAATTAATTGCGTTAAATCATTTGAGCCTATGCTAAATCCATCAAAAACTTTAGCAAATTGATCGGCTAAAATAACATTAGAGGGTATTTCTACCATCATATAAATTTTTAATGGCTTTAATTTTGGAGATTTTCCCAAACCAGATTCCTTAATGAGAGAAACAACTCTTTTCCCGCCAGAAACGGTTCGACAAAAAGGAACCATTACAATAATATTATCTAATCCAAAAATCTTACGAACTTTTTTGATTGCCTCGCATTCCAGGGCAAAAGCTTTTTTATAATTTTTATCAAAATAACGCGTAGCGCCGCGCCAACCCATCATGGGGTTGGATTCCTTCGGCTCAAATTCCGCGCCGCCAACAAGACCGGCGTATTCATTAGATTTAAAATCGGAAAAACGAACAATGACCGGCTTCGGATAAAACGCCGCGGCGATACGGCCGACGCCCTCGGCCAATTTATCAACGAAAAATTTTGTTTTATTTTTATATCCGTAAGTTAATCTCTCAATTATTCTTTGATCTTTTAATTTTAAATTTTTAACTTTTAACAGCGCAAGCGGATGTATCTTGATATAATTGGAAATAATAAATTCTTCGCGAGCCAAACCAACTCCGTCGTTTGGGATAAAAGAAAAATCAAATGCCCTTTCAGGTTCGCCAACATTCATCATAATCTTTGTTTTTGGCCGCTTAATTTTTTCTAAATCAATTTTTTTAATCTTTACCGGTAAAAGACCTTGATAAATCTTTCCTTCTTCTCCCTCGGCGCAACTGACCGTGGCTCCCTGGCCATTTTTCAAAATCTCGCACGCCCGGACGGCGCCCACCACGCAAGGAACGCCGAGTTCGCGGGAAACAATCGCGGCGTGGCATGTCCGACCACCGGATTCGGTAATAATAGCGCTTGCCTTTTTCATAATCGGCACCCAATCCGGATCGGTCATTTGGGTAACGAGCACTTCGCCATCCTTAAATTTATCAATCTCTTTGATACTTCCTAAAATTTTAACCCAACCCTTACCGATTTTTGTGCCAATCGCCGTGCCAGTCAAAAGCACTTCACTTTTTCTTTCTAAATTATATTCTTCTAAAATTTTACCGTTTTTTTCCGCGTGGACAGTTTCCGGACGCGCCTGGACAATATATAATTTATTTTCTATTCCATCTTTAGCCCACTCTATATCCATTGGTTTTTTATAATGATGTTCAATAATTTCCGCCCAGCGGGCTAACTCCAAAACCTCATTATCGGTAAGCGCAAATTTTTCTCTTTCCCGGGCGCTAGTTTTCAAATTAATCGTGGACGCGCCGGCTTTCCCATAAATTAATTTTAATTCTTTCGCTCCTAAATTTTTACCGATTAACGGCAGAAAACCTTTCCGCAGGGTCGGTTTAAAAATATAATACTGATCGGGAATAATTCTTCCTTTTACAACATTTTCTCCAAGCCCAAGGCCGGCACTCACCAAAATCGCGTCTCTAAATCCAGTTTCTGTGTCCAAAGTAAAAATTACCCCCGCGGAAGCCAAATCCGAACGAACCATTCTTTGAACTCCAACAGAAATTGATATTTCCGCGTGATTAAATTTATGGCTAACAGAATAGGCTATGGCGCGGTCCGTATAAAGGGAGGCAAAACATTTTTTAACAACCTCTGGAAGATTTTTTCCATTTATATTTAAAAAACTTTCCAACTGGCCGGCAAATGAAGCCACAGGCAAATCCTCTGCCGTAGCCGAAGAACGAACTGCCACTCCCGAGCCGCCCCGCCCGGTTAATTTTTTATACGCGTGACTAATTTCGGAAACAAGAACACGGGGAAGTTTTCCCTTAATAATCAAATTTCTGATTTGATGTCCGGCAGCGAGAAGATTTTTAATACTTCCCGAATCGGCAGTAGAAAGCAAATCCTCAATTTTCTTTTCTAAATTATTAAATTCCAAAAACTGCCTAAAAGCATAGGCAGTTATGGCAAAACCATTTGGGATGGCAATCTTTTTTGATTCTAAATTTTGGTACATCTCGCCGAGCGACGCATTCTTTCCTCCGACCAATCCGATATCTTTAATATTTATCTCGTTAAACCAGAGAATTAATTTTTTATTTTTATTCATAAACTATAATTCTTTGATTTCGATCAAATTAATATTTCCCGAACGGCCGACTGGCTCTCCGGCGATGATGATAATTTTTTCTCCCCGAGCCACAAATTTATTTTTTTTAATATAGCCGATAGAACGATCAACTAATTCCTCAACCGAACGACAAGACGGAAGGACAAAAGGGATAACGCCCCAAGACAACGTTAACTGCCTTTGAACCCGAAGATTGTCGGTTGTGACAAGAATGGGCAGTTCCGGCCGATAACGGGCAACGATACGGCCTGCGTAACCAGAAAGAGATGCTGCTAAAATCGCTTTAGCCTCCACCGTTTTTGACAAAATTTTAGCCACCTGGCTCACGGCATCATCAATATTTTTTATCTTTTTCACTATTCCCGCCATCACCAAATCATCATAGATTGATTTTTCCGTTTCACTTACTATTTTTGCCATTGTTTCCACCGCGAGAAGCGGATAAAGGCCGCTTGCTGTTTCTCCGGAAAGCATTACTGCGTCGGTGTGATCAATCACGGCGTTAGCAACGTCTGAAACCTCGGCTCTTGTCGGCCGAGGTTTCCTAATCATGGAATCGAGCATCTGCGTGGCAACGATCACGGGCTTGGCCACGGCCAAACATTTATCAATAATTTTTTTCTGCCAAAGCGGAACATCTTCGGCTGGGGTTTCAATACCCAAATCACCTCGAGCAATCATAATTCCGTCCACCGCCTCCAAAATCTCATCTAAATTTTTGACAGCTTCATGTTTCTCTATTTTAGCGATAATTTTAATTGGAGCGTTCTTGGGCAATTTTAATTTTTTTTCCAGAGAACGAGTTAAGTAACGTAAATCATAAATTTCCGAAGCACGAGAAACAAAAGAAAGGGCGACCCAATCAACACCTTCTTTAACTGCGAATAAAAGATCGTCTTTATCTTTTTCCGTAAGTGGAGGAAGACTGACTGACGAATCCGGTAAATTAATGCCTTTGTGCGAAGTCAAAATTCCGCCAACCACAACCTCGCAAAAAATATCACGACCTAAAATTTTTAAAACTTTCAATTCAAGCAAACCCTCGTCCAGAAGAATTCTGTTGCCCGAAGATAAATCTTTATGTAAATTTGCGTAAGTTACTGGAATTTTATTTTTTGCATTTTTTAAATTGGTCGTCAAGGTAATTTTCTCTTTGGGATTAAGTTTCACTCCCGCCGTCGGAAGTTCTCCAACCCTAATGCGCGGTCCCTGCAGGTCGGCGATAATGCCCACCGGCTGGCCTGATTCTTTGGAAATTTTTCTGATAATTTTTATAACTTTACCATGCCAAGCATGCGTGCCATGGGAAAAATTAAGTCTGGCAACATTCATGCCGGCCTTTATCATCTTTTTTAAGATAGCCGGCTTCTCCGAGACCGGACCAATGGTACAAACGATCTTTGTGCGTTTCAACATAAAAAATGAAGAAAAAATTAAACAACAAGATAATTATAACATAAATTTGACATACAAAAAAGCCGGGATTTAAACCCCGGCTTTTTATAAAAGTTACTTTTTAATATTCCATGCCCCCACCCATGCCGCCGTGATTATGCTCTTCTTTTTTTGTCGGCAAATCGGTCACAACCGCTTCAGTCGTTAAAAGCATGGCTGCGATGGAAGCCGCGTTTTGGAGCGCGGTACGCGTCACTTTGGTCGGATCAATGATGCCTGCCTCAATTAAATCTTCGTATTTATCAGTCACGACATTATATCCGTAATTTCCCGGTTGACGTTTTACTTCTTCAACCACCACATCTCCATTTTTGCCGGCGTTATTGGCGATCTGGCGAACCGGCTCAAGAAGAGCTCGACGTAAAATATCAACACCAATTTCTTCTTCACCTTCCACTTTGACACCATCCAACGTTTTGGAAGCACGCAACAAGGCTACGCCGCCGCCCACCACAATTCCTTCGGCCACCGCGGCCTTGGTCGCCGCAAGCGCGTCTTCAATCCGTAATTTCTTTTCTTTAATTTCCGTCTCTGTCGCGGCGCCAACTTTCAAAACCGCCACGCCGCCGGACAATTTCGCCAATCTTTCCTGTAATTTTTCTTTATCAAATTCCGATTCGATCGTTTCAATTTCTTTTTTAATCTGTCCGACACGGGCTTTTATTTTCTCTTCGTCTCCCTTGCCTTCAATAATAGTTGTGTTTTCTTTTGTAGCGACCACGCGTCTTGCCTGGCCAAGATCAGTAATTTCCGTATTTTCGATTTTCAAACCCAAATCTTCGGTAATAACTTTCCCGCCAGTCAAAGCAGCAATGTCCTCCAACATTTCTTTTCGGCGATCTCCGAATCCCGGAGCTTTAATGGCCAGCGTGCTGAAAGTTCCGCGAAGTTTATTAACAACAAGTGTCGCTAGGGCTTCACCATCAACTTCTTCGGCAATTATTACTAATTCTTTTCTGCCGCTCTGCGCCAACTTTTCGAGCAAGGGCAAAATATCGTTTAGGGCGGAAATTTTTTTGTCAGTAATTAAAATGTAAGGATCCTCATAAACCGCTTCCATTCTTTCAGCATTCGTAATCATATAAGAAGAAAGGAGACCGCGGTCAAACTGCATTCCTTCCACAATTTCTTTTTGCATGCCGAAAGTTTGCGATTCTTCTACGGTGATTACGCCCTCTGGTCCGACTTCTTCCATGGCTTCGGCAATTACCCGGCCGATCTCTGGATCGTTCGCGGAAATTGAGGCGACTTGCTGCCGCTCTTCTTTGGTGGAGATGTCCTGCCTCATTCTTTGCAATTCTTCCACAATTGCTTTTACGCCCTTTTCGATGCCTGATTTAATTAAAATCGGATTGGATCCGGCGGCAACATTTTTTAAACCTTCGGCGACAATGGCTTGCGCCAAAACCGTGGCGGTCGTAGTCCCGTCTCCGGCTACATCATTAGTTTTTGAAGCAACTTCTTTCACAAGTTCCGCGCCGATATTTTCAAACTTGTCTTCCAGTTCAATTTCTTTGGCGATCGTCACGCCGTCATTTACAATTTGCGGCGTGCCAAAACCTTTATCCAAAACGACGTTTTTCCCACGCGGACCAAGAGTCACCTTTACGGCATCGGCCAATTTATCCACGCCTCGCTTCAGGGCCTGCCGCGCTTTTTCACTAAATAATATTTGTTTTGCCATAATATTTTAAATTTAATTTTATTTTTAAATAATCGCTAAAATATCCGACTCAGAAATAATCAAAAGTTCTTCGCCCTCAATTTTTATTTCATCAGGACTATATTTTTTAAACATCACTTTGTCGCCGACCTTAATAGACATTGGCGCAAGAGATCCATTATCAAGCACGCGACCTGGACCCACAGCCAAAACTTCACCCTTTTCGGCCTTTTCCTTTTCCACGGTTTCCGGCAAAACAATGCCTGATTTTGTGGTAATGTCTTCGGCAATTGGTCTAATAATTACCCGATCACCCAATGGTTTGATGTTCATATTTTCCTTTAATTTAATATTAATTTTAGAGATAAAAATCAGACTTAATTGTCTGTTTTATCATAGTATTTTATGTTATATCTTATGATCTGTCAAGCGGGTTGTCAAGATCCTTTTGTATTGACCCCAAAGCCAACCAAAATAGCATTACTCCGAAATAAAGTGTCCAAAGGTAATGGTCAAAAAAACCAATTATTAAAAAAATAATTGGTAATTGGTAATTGGTAATTGGTAATTTTTTTATAACGAAAAAGATCAAAACCAACCATAAAATAAACCCGATAATCCCAAGCTCTGCCAATCCAAGCAAATAAATATTATGAACCGGTTGGTAGTCCCAAGATTGTAAATTCGGGTTAATCTCATTATGCACGGCCAAGGTATAGTTGCCAAGACCTACGCCAAAAACCGGATGACTTTTTATTAATTGCCACGCTTCACCAAAATAACTTAATCTTTCCGTGGTTGATTTTATTTCCAATCTTTCCGTACCGAGAATTCTCGTTTCCACCGGTTCCCAAAAAATCGCGAAAAAAATCACGGCGATTATTAAGAAAATCAAAGTAAATTTTAATAAATCAATTTTAAATTCCCTAGACTGCTTAAAAATAAAAAACAATAACCACGATAAAATTAAAACTACGGAAAAACTTAAAATTACACTTTTAGAAAATGTGGCAAAAAGTCCGAGAGATAAAATCGAAAAAATAACGGGTATAAAAATTTTTTTAACGCCGTAACCAATCTTCTGATAAAGTCTGAAAGAAAAAAACATCGCCGCGGCCAAAAATCCCGCCAGCATGTTTGGATGCGGAAGCGCGCCATAAGCGCGAAGCCAACGGCGAACCGCTGTTTCCACGACGACTGTTCCGGGTACGGCCGGATTATGGAAAGCCATTCCGAGCCATTTGAAAGAAAATGTTGATTGCGATAAAAATTGCCAGAGACCAAGTCCGGCCTGGAGCACGGCGGAAAACACAAACGCCCACATCAATTTTGCGACGTCTAATTTAACGGTTCGCAAAATTAAAAATAATCCGGCTACTTCCGCGAGCCAATGCCAAACATAAAGTGATAAAATTTTTGAATCGGACCAAAGAAAAGAAATTAGTGACCAAACGACAAAAATACTTAAAATAAAATATTTTGTATTCAGTATTTTGTATTTAGTGTTTGCCTCTAAATTTAAATCTTCAACTGGAACTTTTAACTTTTCACTTTTAACTCTAAACTTTCTTATTACCCACCAAACCGCCGCCAGCATAAATATTGTCCACAATAAAATTTCCGTGGCATAAATACTTATTGTTCCATATTCCCAGTAGCCATTTAAGCTTCCTTCGCGGATAATTAACCTCGTCTGCCAAGGCAAGAGAAAAACAAAGAGATATAATCCATATTCTATAATTTTTTCCAAAATTTTCATAATAATTCAGCTATTTTTTCTTCCCACATTTTTTTATATTCTTCGCGTCGGTCGTTGGCGTGAAATTTCAAAATTTTATCAGTAATTACAACCCGGCTGTCGCGATTAGCCATTTCTTTTAAATTTTCCGGCAACATTTTAATTTGCAGCCAGCGGAAAAAATTTTCTCCCAGTCCGATTTTGGTCGGCCGATTTTCACTAACTTTATCCGTTCCTTCTCTTGAAAAAACATTCGGTAAAAATTTTTTAATCCAGTCGTTTACTCGCCAAAATCTATTATAAATTCCTCCGCAATCAAAAAGTGGAGCGATCTGCGCGATCCAATAGACTAAATAAATGTCCGGAATCCCCAGAGCTAATGATTCTAAATTCAAGGAATCTTCACTAACAAAAAAACTTAAACAAATTTTATCTTTATTATTTTTTTTACTCGGGCGCATGCCGAAAATCTGTAAAAATCCGGCTGCCCAAAAACGAGCTGTCCATATTTTACTTTTATCCGTAACAATAAAAAAATCTATGTCACTTTCTTCCCGAGCGTTTGTCCAAGCAAGGCTATTGCAAATCGCAATCATTTTTATTCCAGGAATAAATTTTAAAACTCCCGCGATTCGCTTGGCCCTCTTTAATTTTTTAAAAGCTAAAACATATCTCTCTTCGCGAGTTGTCAATAATCCTTCACGATTCTTTAAAAAATAAAATCCCCGGCTGTTTTGAACCAAGGATTTTAATAATTGACTATTTTCCAAAATTTTCCAAATTTCTCCAATGGTCGGTGAGTTTTCTTCTGCTTTTTCTAAATACAGCCACTTCCAAATTTCTGTAATCGTTAGTGGATAATCAAAAATATCAAAATAGGCAATGGTAGCCAAAATGGATTTTTCCAAATTATTTTGAACATTCTCCATTAATTTTTGAAATGCTTAAACGGCTTCCGAGCGCCGGCGCATTTTTCTCCGCTCTTTGGAGCACATTAACGCCGCCGAATTCTTTAACCGAAGCGTCGTCAACAATCATTTTTTCCTCATCTAAAAATATTACCTGGTTTCGGCTGATTATTATTTCGCTAACCTTTTCAGATAATAATTTGCTGATCAAATTTCTACTTTTAACAATATAACGCAAAACGGTTTGGGTATCACTTTCAATTTCAAAACTTCCAATCTTTCCCAAAAGCAAACCGCTTTTTGTTTGTACCGGCAAACCAATTAAATTTTTATGACTTATGGTCATAAATAACTTATCACCAAAATTATGGCATTATTTGTTGCTTATTATCAGACTTCTTATCTTTTTTAAAATAAAAATATTGTTGAAGAGCAGTCAAAAGCGTAGTAAGAAACCAATAAAAAGTAAGACCGCCAGGCAAGGTCGCCCCGATAAAAACAGTAATGGCTGGCATAAAATACAACATCTGTTTATTCATCATCGCTGTCATACTCTCATCTTTTGATCCCGGAACTTTTGGACTCGGTTTGGCCCTCGGCATCATTTTTGCCTGCCAGAACTGCGCCGCGCCAGCGAGGATTGCCAAAACTATATTTGATTTTGAAAGATCAAGAAATCCGAAAGAAACAGCATTGATATGACCTGGATTAGCCACGAAAGAATAAAGGTTTTCTAATCCCTGTGAGCTCAAACCGTGAATAAAAACTTGGTATACGGCGATTAAAAACGGCAACTGAATTAAAACTGGGAAACAAGACGACAGTGGATTAACCTTATGTTCCTTATAAAGAGCCATCATCGCCTTTGACATCTCTTCCTTTTGACCTTTGTATTTGACTTTTAATTCCTCCATCTTTGGCTGAAGTTCGGCAAGCGCTTTTTGAGCGCGAATCGCCTGCAGGGAAAACGGATAAAGAATTAATTTTATCAAAATTGTCAGAAGCACGATCGCTATGCCAATATCATGTCCAGGAATAACATTATAAAACCAAACTAATAAATTAAAAAGCGGCTGATAAAAAATTGTGTTAAAAAGTGCAATCACAAAATTTAAAATATTAAATAATTATAAGCGAAGTTTAAATTTATTATTTTGATTCTTCCTCTTTTTTTTCTTCTGAACTTTCTTTTGGCAAATCTTCTCCCGTCTCCGCTTTTTCTTCTCTCCCTTCTTCAGTTGCCGCTTCTCCGCCTCCGATGTTGATTTTCCAACCAGTTAACTTGGCGGCTAAACGAACATTTTGTCCACCGCGGCCAATCGCCAAAGAAAGCTGGTCCGCCTTGACCTCGACGAAAGCGGATTTTTCTTCCTCCTTAATTTCAATGTTGGAAATTTTAGCCGGAGAAAGGGCATTCGCGATAAGATCTTTTATATCATCGCTCCACTGGATAACATCTATTTTTTCGCCGTTTAATTCGTTTATGATTGTCTGAATACGCGTGCCTCTCTGTCCGATGCATGAGCCAATCGGATCAATATTTTCATCCTCGGTTGAAACCGCGACTTTAGATCTGGAGCCAGCCTCTCTTGCGATCGCTCTAATTTTTACCACGCCATTCGCGATTTCTGGAATTTCAAAAGTAAAAAGTTTATTGAGAATTTCCGGATGCGCGCGGGAAACAATAAGTTGCGGTCCTTTTGTCGTCATGGTTACCTCCCTCAAATAAAATTTCATACGCGAACCTGGCGCATATTTTTCTTTTTCGATTTGTTCATCAGGAGGTAAAAGGGCGGTCACGTGGCCAAGATCAACCAATACCATCTTGCCTTCGGTTCTTTGAATGACTCCCTGCAAAATCTCCCCCTCTTTACCTTTAAATTCATTATATAAAGTATCCCTCTCGGCTTCTCTTAATTTTTGGATAATTACCTGTTTCGCGGTCTGAGCAGCCATACGGCCAAACGCTCCCGGTACCTCAAGTTCGGTTTTAATAACTTCATCTAATTTCGCATCGGCTTTCAACGCCCGCGCTTCAGCAAGACTTAAATTTAATTTTGGATTAAATTTCAATTCTTCTTCGCCTTCAGTTTCCTCTGGCTTTTCTTCTCTTTCTTTTTTCTCTTCTGGCAGCCCCTCCTTAATTCTTTCTTCTCTTTCTTTTTTCTCTTCTTCATATTTGGCGGCGAGCTCATCGGTCGCCACAGTTTTTATATCAAAAACCCGAAAATCTCCGCTTTCTGAATTAAATTCAACTTTAATATTTTGATTTTTAGTACCAAAATCTTTGCGGTATGCCGCTGCGAGCGCCGCCTCGATAGTTTCGATAACTGATTCTGGTTTAATATTTTTTTCTTCGCAAATTTGCTTGATCGCCTGATAAATGGGTGAAGCCATAATTTCTAATATTTACTTTTACTTATTAAATAAACTAGTCCGGAAGGAACTAGTTACATTTTTATCATAACACATGATAATAAATAAATCAAGTGCTACCACCCCACAACGTCTTTTTCGTGGCGCAAATTTTTTAATCGGCCATCGCGCTCCATTTCTATACCAATCGCGTCAATCCGGTAATCTTTTTCATATAATTCGTGAGTTGCAAGATAACACTCCGCGGTCATGGCCAATTTATGCTGCTTCCGAGCGTCAATCGCTTCTTCCGGATAACCGAATTCTCTGCTCACCCTAGTTTTCACTTCAACAAAAACTATCATTTCACCTTCCTTTGCCACAATATCTATTTCTCCGCCGCGAGTCCGATAATTATTATCGAGAATTATATATCCTTGTTTTTTCAAAAAATCGCAAGCCAATTCTTCTCCCAATTTCCCCAAATCCTGACGATCGTGCGACATTATTTGTCTAGGCTAAATATTTAAGGTATTTTTGTTTTTTTTCTAATTCATCTTTTTCTTTCGGCATTTTTTTCACCGCGTAAAGAACAATAAAAACTGCCCAAACGACAAAACCGATAAACCATAACAAAAACCAAAAACGGCTGCCTAAAAGATAAATCTGTTCATAGCTAAAAAATAAAACAATAAAACCGAGTATGCCCATAGTAGAAAGCATCTTTTTCAATTTTCGAAAAAGCTTCGCTAGAGGCGGGTTTTGTTTTTTAACCTTTGCTGAAATACCGCAAACAATTGCCAGTACCAAAAATACGGCGAAACCGACTACTAAAATAACCATCGTCCGTTCGCTTAGGGCGGCCGGCCGAAGAGCAAACCAAAAATTTAAATCTAATAATCTCACAAAATTAATCATATTTATTTTTTATTTTATACTATTTGGAAAAAATTAATCCGTAATGATATGGCCCAGCCTTAAATTCTTTAACCTCAGTCAAACCACTAGCCCGCGCCAATTCTCTTACCGCATCTTTGTTAAGGCGACGATCTAACGGCGGACCAAGCGGCGCGGCCAAAAGCCCCCATTCTACTACCGCGATTTTTCCACCCTTCTTCGTAAGTCTTACCGCTTCCCGAAAAACCTCTTCTCTTTTTGGAATTTGAAAAAGCGTGTTGGCCAAAAGTACTAAATCAAGACTGCCCTCTTCAATGTCTGTTGCTCCGTAGATTTCAAGATTCGACCAAACAGTTTCAATGTTGCCCACCCCTTCAAGCCTTGCTCTGCTTTTTACTGCTTCGAGAACTGACTTTAAAAGATCCACGGCATAAACAGCCCCTTTTTCTCCGACGATTTTTGCCGCCGGAATAACAAAATGACCGGCCGCGCCACAACCCAAGTCAGCCATTTTGGCGCCAACTCCCAAACCAATCTGTTCAAAAATAACATACGGGTCAAGCAAAGCATTGCCACCGGAAATTTTTAAAACTTTTAATTCTTCGGGCATAAAAATTTAAAAAAATTAATTTATTGTTTTTTAAACTCAACGTTGCCCAAATAACGGACCGAAAATCGCGAAGAGCAAACCCTCAATCATACCAGTCATAATCATGAGCGAGATGATGATTGCCAAAATACCGATCAATTTGTAAAAAAGTCTTGTGCCGCCCTCAGCGCCAAGATGAATTTCTGCCCAATTAATTCGGCCGAAAAAAGACAGAAGCCATTCTGATTTGATGACCATTATTGAACCAATAACTGTCCCGATAACTCCAACTATAATTCTTGTTATCATAATTATTTACTAACAATGGGCGGCGAGGGATTCGAACCCCCGGCCTTCTCGGTGTAAACGAGACGCTCTAACCAGCTGAGCTAGCCGCCCCAAGGGCGGAATAAAAGAAAGTGAGGAATGCTCTTCCGCCAAACCGAATTCCTCAAATGCCCAGGAGAGGACTCGAAGAATTTCCCGAAGGCTTAACAGGGGGGAAATTCTCGCCACCTCGAGCACTATATAAATTTTGTAATCTCTAAAAAGAGATACAAAATTTATATGCCCAGGAGAGGACTCGAACCTCCAATCCCTTGCGGGAACATGCACCTCAAGCATGCGCGTATGCCAATTCCGCCACCTGGGCAAACCTATCGCCCAATTTATCACATCCCATGAATTTTGGCTATATCTTATTTTTCTTCCCAACTGATTGCCTGCACTGGACAATTTTCAATGGCCTTTTGAGTGCATTCCCTGTTTGCCTTGTAATCAACACCTTCCAAAACCACCGACTTTCCGTCATCAAGCTTAAAAACCGCTGGACAAAGCGATTCACAAAGTCCGCAGCCAATGCATAGATCTCTGTCTATTTTTGGTTTCATATTAAATATTTTACTTTTTATTTAAAAAACCTATTTTTCCCTACAATGACTTTTAATTGACGCGGCAAAATTTGAACTTCAGCCGGAGTACTGACTAGCTTTAAGCCATCAACTAAAATTTTTGATCCTTCATTTCCTTCCAAAATAACTTTACGCACCGGAAAATAACTTTTTCCATCAAGCGAAAAATCTCCCTTGCTATTTTTTTTAAAAATTTTTCTTTCCGATGGCCTGATGCGCGCCTCAAGATAACCGTCTTCCGGATCTGCTTGCTCTTCCCGCGTAGGCAAATTATAAATTTCCACCAAATTATTTGTAAGCGACCTGACCTGATAATCTTTTCCGTATCTTAAACTTACTTCTGACCCTGCTTTCAGGTGAGCCAGAAAATAAATATCGTTAATTTTTCCTAAATCTATTTTTCTGATTAAACGGCTGGAAAGACAATCGCAGGCTAAAAGACCCTCCTCAACTCCCAGGATTCTCGTTATCTCGTTTTTCGGACCTATCGGAATCATGCCGACAGTTAAATTAAAATCGCCGACGGCGTTAACCACCCGTGAAAGTGTTTCATCATTTCCTACCGCCACCACAGTATCCACGCCTCTTTTTATTCCTTCTAGAATAAGCTCTCGAGGATCTTTAAAAAGATTTAGGCGATTTACCCGCCCTTGAAGTCCAAGATCGGCGAGACGATTCTCAATAATCGTCATTGGGCGGAGATACTTTTCCTCCGAGAGAAAAGCATCGTAAATATATTGATACATAACAAAAAACTAAAAACGAAACTCAAAAATACAAAACCGTGGCTACTTTTTGTTATTCTTTTTCAGGGCGTCGTTATCTTGAAGATGGGGAAGCGGCAGGGCGTCGTTGCACATCGTACATTTTCCATTCATCAATGCTCCAGCAGACATTATGATTGTTTTGGCTTCGATGTCGCCATAAATTTTTGAAGTGTCAGTAAGCTCCAGCCGACCGCTCGCTTTTACATTACCCTTAACCTCTCCGGCAATAAAAGCATTGTTGGCAAAAACGCTGGCGGAAATTTTCGCGCCCACTCCGACTTTCAAATCTTTTTCAGTTTTTAAAGACCCGTGAACCACTCCTTCCACGGTCACATTACCCTTGCTTGTAAAATCTCCCTCAACTTTTACCGAAGGCCCAATGATTGTCTCTACATCCCCTCCTTCTTTTGGATACATTTCTTTAAACATAAGTTTTAATTTTAAACCTAATTTTAAAATCACTCTTTTATTTTACCATCTTAAAATCTCTAAAACAAGACCTACATTTCTTCCGGCGCGGCCATGCCCAAAATTGCCAAACCTTTAGCTAAAACAATTTTCACCGCGTGAATTAGGGCAATTCTCGCTTTTCCCGCTTCCGGATCAGCTCCAATCACTTTGACATCTCGATAAAAATCACTGAAAATTTTTGCCAAATCATAAAGATAATCAGCCAACACCGCTGGGCTATAAGTGCGCGCCGCTTTTTCCAAAATCTCTGGAAACTTCGCCAATTCAATCACTAAATTATATTCCCATTTTTCTCTGAATTTATCAAAATCAATTTTCCCCGATATCTTTATTCCCGCCTTGCGAATAATGGAACAAATTCTCGCGTGCGTGTATTGCAGATACGCGGCGGTAAAACCCTCAAAATGTAGTGCTCTGTCAATATCAAAAGTGATTGTTTGTTCTTTACCAACTTTTACCATTTCAAATCTCATCGCTCCAACAACAATTTTTTTCGCCGTCTCCTTAATTTGTTCTTCGCTCCAGTTAGCATGGCGTTTTGTTGTTTCGTCAATTGCCCGCTTCATTGCCTCTTCCCGTAATTCTTCATAAGTAATGACATTACCTGTGCGCGAAGACATCATTCCCGACGGCAATTTTACAAATTCATATCCCAAATGAACCATCTTTTGTTTATATCCTAGCAATTCTAAAATTTTAAATAACTGCTCAAAATACAAACTCTGCCGAACGTCAACCACATAAATCGATTCATTCAATTTATATTTTTTAAACTTCTTTAACGCGAGCGGCAGATCTGCCACGGGATAAAGCGCCGTCCCGTCGGAGCGCAAAAAAAGCAGAACGCCAAGATTGTATTTTTCCAAATTGGCAATAATCGCTCCCTGACTTTTTACCAAAAATTTTTTTTGGTAAAGTTCCTCCACTATTTTTCTGCCTTCATCAATCACTTCGCTTTCGTAAAAAATATTATCAAAACTAACGCCCATCTCTTCATAAATTTCCGCGAATTGTTTGATGCTCCACTCCCGCGTCTCTTGCCAAAATTTATATTCCGGACCGCGCCGACTTTCAATTTTTGTCATGTATTCTCCAACTTCCTTTTTTGCATTATCCCCGATTTCATCAATCTTTTTTGTTGCAGCTGAATACATCCTACCCAAAAAGAAACCTTTATCTTCAACAGTGTTTTGCTTTATTATCCCTTGAGCATGTTGATCCTTCTCCATAAACCAAAGTGTCTTGGCAACGTGAATTCCAAAATCATTAATATATGAAACGGGAATCGCTTTGTGCCCGGAAGCGGAAAGCAATCGCGTCACCGCGTCGCCGTAACAAAGATTTCGAAGATGGCCAACATGATATTCTTTATGAGTATTGGCATTGGAAAATTCTATCATCACTCTCTTCCCTTTTCCTATCTTGCTGTTTCCGAATTTTTCTTTTTCTTTCAAAATTTGGTTTAAAACCAATCTTGCCATTTCTCTTTTATCAAGAAAAAAATTAAGATACGGCCCGGCCGCGACAATTTTCCCGACAATACCGGATGGCTCAATTTTTTCACCCAGTTCTTTAGCGATTTCCAGCGGCGAATTTCCAAGCGCCTTGGTAAAATTAAAACATGGCAAAGACAAGTCTCCAAATTCCGGATTCGGTGGAAAAGCAAAATCTTCTTCCGAGATTGGAAGATCTGGAAAATTTTTCTTAACCAAACCAGTAACTTCTTTTTTTATTTTTAACCACATGGAATTTTAACTTTTAACTTTTACAAAATGTCTTTTTCCTTTTTGAATCAAAACTCCCTCGGCAGGAATTTCTATTACGGCGTTAATATCATTAATAATTTGGTCGCCCACCTTTACGCCGCCCTGTTCCACTAATCTTCGCGCTTCGCCCTTGCTCGCCGCCAGTTTAGTTTCCACAAGCAAATCAAGGATGTTTAAACTTTTAACTTTTAACTTAAAACTTAAAACTTCACTTGGCGCTTCTTTTTTCTGAAAAACTTTAATAAAATTTTCTTCCGCCTTCTCCGCATCCTTGGCTGAATGATACAACGTCACAATTTCCCGCGCCAAGCGCATTTTTGCATCGCGCGGATCGCCGGCTAAAATATTTTTTATTTCATCCGTTGGCACGCGCGTACAAATTTCAAAAGCCACGGGCATTAAAGTATCCGGCCAGCTCATCACTTTCCCATACATCTCTTCCGGTGTATCTTCAAGCGTCACCATATTTCCTTCAGTCTTGCCCATCTTTTTCCCGGTCGGATCAACGAGCAATTTCGTCGTCAAAACAAATTTTTCTTTATTTTTTAATTCTTTCATTAAATCGCGTCCAGCCAACATATTAAATGTCTGGTCGTTACCGCCAACTTCTGCATCAACATCCATGGCCACACTGTCATACGCTTGCATCAGGGGATACAAAAATTCATGAAGATAAACTGGTTCTGTTTCAAAAATTAAATCACTTTTATCTAAACCTGTTATCTTATGACAATTCGGGCAAACTGTGGTGTTTCCACTTAGCTGAGCTGTATCAAAACTTTCTTTACTAAACTGTATCGGGGAAATAAATTTATTTTTACAATGTCTACATGCGGCCCATACTGCCATTCTCTCTAAAAACATATCTCGCTCACGCATCCTCTGTACAGTAAAATGAGAAGCCAACTCCACGATATCGGCAAATTTCAATTTCCCCAGCCACTTACTGTTATATTTGAGATCGACTTTTTTCATATCCAAAATCTTTCCGGCCTGCTTGGCGTAATTTTTACAATTTACTAACACTTCTTTACGCGTTAATTTTTTTCTCGTCGCCGTCTTGTCGGTCGGATCGCCGATCATTCCGGTAAAATCACCAATCAACAAAATTATTTTATGACCGAGTTCCTGCAACTGGCGCAATTTTAAAAGCACTACGCCATGGCCAATATGAAGCGTCAGACCGGTCGGGTCAATACCATTATAAATGGTAAGTTGTTTTCCACTTCGCAGCGCTTTTTCAAATTCTTCGCGTGACGGATAAACATTTTCCACCCCCCGCGTCAGAAACTCTTGGATTTTTTTTTCATCGGTGCTCACTTTCATAAATTTATGACAAAGTTTTTAATTGATCTTTAATTTTTTGAACTTTCTCTTTCTGCGATTCCAATTTTTCTTTTTCCCCAGCCACCAACTCTTTTGGCGCGTTGGCGAGAAATTCTTTATTAGATAATTTATTTTCTAAAATTCCTAAATATTTTTCCGCTTCTGCTAGTTCTTTTTCCAACCGTATTTTTTCTTTACCGGCATTAGCAAGAAGCATCTCGTCCTCAAATAATTTTGCCTCTTTTTTAAATTTCTCAAACCGCTTATCAAATTTGGGCCATTCTTGGACAATAAGCATTTCTTTTTCACCCAACATTTGCCAAATATGTTCTGTCACAAATGGCATAAAGGGGTGCCAAAGTTTCAATAAATCTTTCAAAATATATATCAAAATTTGGTCTTTTACTTTATCTTTTCTGCCCTTTGCCATTTCTAAATAGTGATCAGCTAACTGACTCCATGTAAAATTTCTCAGTTCAAAACCAGCGTTAGAAAATTGAAAGACGTTTAATTTCCCCGTTACACCCCCAGAAACTTGTCCAAAGTCTTTATGCTTTTTGACTTGATCGCTCTTAAGTTCATTAAAGTAATATAAAATCCATTTATCAGCCCTCTCTTTGGGTTTTATGTTCCTTGTATCAATACTTGTATCCTTTACATTCATTAATATATAACGTGATATGTTCCACAATTTATTCGTAAAATTTCTGAAGCCAGCGATTTTTTCATCACTCAATTTCATGTCATTGCCCGGCGAAGTGCCAAGCACCAAAGAAAGGCGCACCGCGTCCGTGCCGTATTTTTCTATCATATCTAATGGATCAATAATATTGCCGAGAGACTTGCTCATTTTTTTACCCTTCTCGTCGCGGACCAGTCCGTGCAGATAGACGTTTTTGAAAGGAATATCTCCCAAAACATAAGTCGTCATCAAAATCATTCTCGCGATCCAGAAAAATAAAATGTCATAACCCGTCTCCAAAACTGCTGTCGGATGAAAATTTTTCAAATCTTTTGTTTTTTCCGGCCAGCCCAAAGTTGAAAAAGTCCAAAGCCCGGAGGAAAACCAGGTGTCAAGCGTATCTGGATCCTGTGTCCAACCCTCACCTTGCGGCGCCTCAATGCCAACATAAATTTCTTTTTCTTTATACCAAACCGGGACGCGATGGCCAAACCAAATCTGGCGAGAAATGCACCAGTCGCGCAAATTTTCCATCCAATGAAAATAAACTTTTTCAAATTGCTCGGGAATAATCTCTATCTTTTTCTGGCCAAAAACACCTTTTTTAACCGCCTCAAGTGACAATTCCTTTAAAGATTTTTTATATTTTTTAATTTTTTTATTTACATCAATAAACCACTGGAGCGACGGCAACGGTTCAACCGGCGTGCCGCAACGATAACAAATTGATAAGTTATTTTCTATTTCTTCTTCTTTTTCCAAAAGTCCGGCGGTTTTTATTTTTTCTACAATCATCTCCCGCGCCGCGGTCGTGGATTTTCCGGAATATTCCGTAAAACCATCTCTGATTTTTCCTTGTTCATCAATTACTTTTATAATCGGCAAATCATTTTTCTCGGCCATCTGCCAGTCGGCCGTGGAGTGAGCCGGCGTTACGCCAAGCGCGCCTGTGCCAAAAACCATATCAATCGACCGGTCGGCAATAATTTTTATTTTCAATGGCACGCCGACAAAATTCACCTCGTATGTTTTCCCAACATATTTTTTATAACGCGAGTCTTCGGGATTAACCGCCACGGCCATGTCGCCCAATTTTGTTTCCGGTCGGGTCGTCGCAATGGCAAACGGAAAATCTTTACTATATTTAAAAGTATAAAATTTAGCTTTTTGCGTTTTATATTCCACTTCATCATCAGCCAAAGTTGAACCGCATCCCGGGCACCAATTCACAATCCGCTCGCCACGATAAATTAAACCGTCGTCATGCATCATTTTGAAAACCGTGCGTACCGCCCGCGAACGGGGCTCGTCTAATGTATACGCTTCGCGCGACCAATCGCAAGACGACCCCATTTTCCGAATCTGATTTTTTATGGTGCTTTTTGTACTCGTGATAAATTTATCCACTTCAGCTAAAAATTTTTCCCGGCCCAAATCATGGCGGGTTTTTCCTTCTCGTTCTTTTAAAATTTTTTCCACTTTGGTTTGAGTGGCAATAGCCGCGTGATCCGTGCCCGGGAGCCATAAAGTTCTATCACCCCGCATCCTGTGATAGCGAATCAAAATATCTTCAATCGCAAGCATCACGGCATGGCCCAAATGCAAGGTCCCAGTGACGTTCGGCGGCGGCATAACAATGGAATACGGCCTTCCTTGACGCGATAAATTATCTGGATTAAAATACCCAGATTTCTCCCATTTCTCGTAAATCCCGTCTTCCACGGCCTTTGGATTGTAAGCTTTCTCTAGCTCTGGCATAAATAAACAAATATTGCCAAATTTAACTGATTTTAATTCCTTTATTCTAACAAAAAAACCTTAAAATAACAATCTTATGCACAATTGACACTATCTTAACCTTAAACTATACTACTATACTAATTAAATTTTTAGCTTAAAGAAGCACTTGTGGCGTTAAACCTAAACCAACAAATATTTGAAACAATGCAAAAAAGCAGTCATCCCTTGATTGCTTTCCGCAAAAACTGGAGCGGCGATGCCGTCGCCACTAGTTTAGCTTTGCGTTCCGTTTTAAAAAAACTCGGAAAACCAATGGTTGACGTTGCTTCTGATGGTTTTTCCGCACCGAAAAAATTCACCTTTCTTCCTGAAGTCGGCGCCATCAAACCGACTATCAATAATTTAAGAAAATTAATTATCAGCTTGGACGTGGCCGAAAACCGAATCGGCGATCTACATTATGAAATGCAGGGAAACAAATTAAATATTTTTGTCGCGCCGGAAGAAAAAAATATTGACGCTAAAAATATTTCCACCGCTCTTTCCGATTACCGCTACGATCTCGCCGTCGTTCTCGATACGCCGGATCTTGAATCGTTGGGAAATGTTTATCAACAAAATTCAGATTTTTTCTATCGCACGCCGGTCGTAAATATTGACCATAGTCCTTCCAACGAACAATTCGGCCAAATTAATCTCGTGGAAATGAATTCCACTTCCACCGCGGAAACTCTTTTCAACTTTTTAGAATCGCTTGACCCGCGTTTGATTGATGAAGAAATCGCCACACTACTTTTGGCAGGAATGATTTCTAAAACCAGAAGTTTCAAATCTCCAAATGTCACGCCAAGAACTTTGGGCATCGCTTCACAACTCATCGCCCGCGGCGCCCGACGCGAAGAAATTATCAAAAATCTTTATCAGACAAAAACAATAGGTACCCTAAAACTCTGGGGCAGAGTTTTAATGCGTTTGAAAAACGATCCGTCGGCAAAAATAGTCTGGTCGCTCTTAACGCGCGATGATTTTATAACTTCCGGTGCGGAAGTTGAGGAATTGCCCGAAGTAATCGACGAGCTGATTGCCAATTCTCCTGACGCGAATATTGTTGTTCTTTTTTATGAAATTCCTTACCTTAATTCTCCCGAAACAAAAATCTGCTGTCTAATCAAGTCCCTAAAAGGCGCCACCGCCGATAGGCTGATTTCCCACGCCGCCGAGGGTGGAAAAGATTTCAAACAATTCTGTCTTACGGGCATGAAACTCACTGACGCGGAAAAAGAAATTATTGAAGAGATAAAAATGAATTTGCTTTTAAAAAAATAATTGTATAAAATACTACTAGATACCGAGGGCGGCTAGCTCAGCTGGTTAGAGCGTTACATTGACATTGTAAAGGTCACAGGTTCGACTCCTGTGCCGCCCACCAAAAAATCCGTCGCTAATTTGGCAGACGGATTTTTTATTTATCAAATTTTTACTTTAATAATTCTGACACCACGGTTCGTAGTAAGCGCGGGGCTTGCCGCAGGCTGGGCACTTGGCCGGCGCTTCGGGCCCTTCGTGAATATAACCGCAATTTAAACATTTCCAACGAATCGGCTGCTCGGTTTTGAAAACCATTTTTTCTTTCACTTTTGCCAAAATAATCTGATATCTTTTTTCATGCTGCTCCTCAACTTCGGCGATTTCTTTGAACATGTCGGCAATTTCATTTTCTCCTTCTTCGCGGGCGATTTTTTCAAAACCGGGATACATTTCATTCCACTCCCAATGTTCTCCGGCCGCCGCTGCTTCCAAATTTTCCGCCGTGCTGCCGACCTCCGCCACACCATAATTTAGAAAACTTGTGGTCACTTCACCTTTCATAAAACTAATTTCGCGCTCGGCGTGCGCCCGTTCGTTGTCTGCCGTTTCTTCAAAAATTCTGGCAATTCCCTCAAAGCCTTCCTCGCGCGCTTTCTTCGCAAAGAAAGTATATTTATCGCGAGCCATCGCTTCTCCGGCAAATGCTTTTCGTAAATTTTCTTGAGTTTTGGACATATCAAAAATTTAAACTGTTGTTAAATTTTTTCTTCTTCCGATTCCCCTTCTTCTTCGCTTCCCGCTTCTTCCATTAATTCCATCTCTTCTTCACAACAAACCAAAGTCCCTCCACCAACTTCCGTGACAGTTGTTTCGTTTCCGCAAACATTGCAGCGATATTTTTCTCCGATGTTTTTTACTGCCATAAAAATAAAATTAAAAATTAAATTATTCTTCTTTTCCTTTTAAACAATAATACCCCGACGTAAGATTATTTTCCCGATGCACAACGCAATTCATGCAAGTGCATCCTTTCATGGGAACTTCGCAAGAACTTTTGTCTTTGCCACAAAAAAGTTTTTGATTGCCCCCGCGCATGCAGGCATTGTAGCTCGGACACGACTCACAACCGCATTTATCAAAATTTTCCTGGTTGTCTTGGATCATATTTTTCAGGTTAATTATTATTCTGCCGACGGAATAATTTTTCTATAATCAAATTTTACCTCGGAAAATTTTATCACATTATTTGCTACCGCCCGGACAAATTCGCGAGCCCGCTTGTCTTTCGCAAAATAATTTTTATCTTCTTCGGTTTTATATTGCGCTCCGTGCGTTGTATAAGTAATCCCGTACGGCGCTAGCACACAACCTAAATTTTGCAGATACATCATAATATCAAACGCCGTTTTGTAAGCGCCATCTTCGTGGCCGTTTATAATTATGCCACAAGTTTTTCCGAGCATTGGTGTTGTGCCATTTACTAAAAACATATTTTGCACCGCGGTCAATCGATCCAGAAAATGTTTCAAAAGCGCCGACATATTATTCCAATTTATCGGAGAGACAATGATAAATCCCTTGCACTTTTTGAGCAAAGGATAAAAATATTTCATGTCATCGTCCTGATTTTGACAAGGGTCATGGCAAAGATTTTGAAACATGGAGTAACAATGCCAACACATATCAACCCTGTATTCGCACAAATTTATCACTTGATACGATTTTTTTTGCTCCCGGAAAACTTCAGCAACCATATCCGTGAAGAGACGGGTGTTATGAGCGCGATGTTTTGAACCATTAATAATCAAATAATCTGTGGGTTTCAAAACTTTGGCGCGTTCGAAAGAAGGCTTAACCGGCATCAAATCAAATTCCTCCGCTTCCGAACCGCATCGCGGGCAATTTTTTGGCGGCTTATCACCGGAGTGAATAAAACCGCAATTATTACAGACCCACATTTTTTGAGCCATACGATTTTTCAAATTATTTTACAACCACTCTGCCAGTCATATTCGGATGAGGTGCGCAATGATATGGGTAAACTCCAGGCGTTTCAAATTTTTTGGTAAAACTTCGGTCTTTGCCAAAAAGTTCGCTACCCCAATCCTCGCCGGTCACGGTATGATTTACCAAATCGCTATTTGTCCACGTTACTTCGCCGCCCGCGGCAATGGTCACGCTCGGCGGATTAAAAGAGTAATCCTGGATCACAACCGTGGCCGTTTTAGGAGTTTCTCCGGTTGGTTGTTCCACGTTGACTGACGGCGGAATAATATTTTCATTTGTTGGCGTAATATTATTTGTCGCTGGAACATTAGCAGCCGGCGCGTTAGTATCGGGTGTCAAATTGGGTGATGCTCCATAACAGCCCGCGCCCGCCAAAACTAAAATCGCCAAAATAAAAATGATAAAATTAATTTTCTTCATAAAATTTATTTAATTGTAAAATTAAAAAACCAAATCCCCAAACCCCAATAAGCGTGAAAAAAAACAGCGATTAAAAGCAACATCGCGTTGATCCTATGAAGCTTTAAAAGATTCATCCTGCCGCGGCGCGTCATCATTATGCCGAGATAAATTTGGAATAATAAAAGCGCGCCCAAGATAATGCCCAGCCAAATATTCGCCGGGCGGCCAAAAAGAATCGGCACTGTCGTCAAAAATTCCATATTGAGTTAATAGTTATTAGTTCATAGAGTACAAAAGTCTATGAACTTTTAACCGTGAACCATAAACTGTTTAAACGCTTTCCCACAACCCATGGATATTGCATTCCTCCCGAGCCACAAGAATGTCTTCCGGTTTTAAATCCGGAATTTCAAAAACTGCCTCGGCACGCTTGCCGACTTCAAGATTTTTTCGTTCCACCAGCGCCTTATTTCGGTAAAGCTCAATCCACATAATATGATGCCCCTCTTCCATTGGATGCGGCACAAGCCCGACCCGAACAAAAACTTCCCCTCCGGTTCCCACTCGTTCAATGACCGGCGTATGTTTTTGCTCAAGCTCAGTCGGATTCATAAAATCTTTCATTTTTTGAATCTCCATATTTTCTCCTTTTTATCGCTCTGCGACGCGTCTTATTTTGGTTTATTATAACACAAACTTAACTTTTAGAATATTCGCCAAAAATCAACACCGATGCCGCCCGGGAGTGACAATTTTTTTATTTTATTTTTAACTTTTTTTATTTTTTCTCTAAAAACATCATTCTAAGCGCTACCCACAAACCGCCGAAAGCGGCCACGCCGAAAACAAGACAAAAAACCCAACCAAGAACAGGAATCAATCCAATTAAACTCATCAACGCAATACCAACCACAACTGTTTTCCAATTAAAATTGAATTCTTTCTTTTTTGAGAAAAGCTTCCAAATCAAACTTCCAAATGCCATACCCCCCAAGGCTGGACTTAAAATCATGAGGAAAAAATATAAAAGCAATCCGCCCGCGCCAAGCACGCCGCCGATTATCGTGATGAAAGAAATAATCGCCGCGATCGGCAAACAAATCGCCATGGCTGCGCCGCGCAATAAATCCCAGCCGAACTCTTCCAAATTCCTTTTAACAAATTCTTTTGTCTGACGCTGAAAAATCCAGTAAAGAAGCAGGCCGACCAAAAGGATTGACAAAAATTTCAAAAACCAAACTCCAAAGAGAAATCCCCAGATTGCCTCTTTATCTTCCCCTTTTTGAATTTCAGTTTTTTTAAAATCAACTGCTCCACCAATCACAGCCGCCGGATCAATCTTAGCTTCTTCCATCGCCTCATAAGAAAGCGAGCCCGAAATTTCCGCGTCGGGACCAATCGTTAATTTTCTAATTTTCGCAAAAACATTTCCGGAAACTTTTCCATTAATAACCGCTTCATCACCATAAATTTTAAGGCCGCTTTTTGTCTCACCGGAAAAAGTTACCATTCCACCGGCCAAAGTTACGTCCTTTCCAAAAGTCGCCTCTTCCGACACGCTTACCTGGCCGCCTATCGCAATCGCCTCTCCGGCTACTGCCGCGCCAACCATCACCGTTCCGCCCATAACCCGAATATCTCCCCCAACCAAACCAATCAAACTCACTGTTCCTCCTGCCACTGCTAAATCCTCTACCACTTCACCGGTAAAAAGGATTGTCCCTCCCGCCGCGAGAAAATCTCCCTCGACTACTCCGCTCAAAATTACGTTATTTCCGACAGTATAAAGATTGTCGGAAATTGTTTTGTCTTTACCTAAGGCAAATTCTTCGCCGGCTTTAAATTCCGCCGCGCCAATCGGGGAGGCGACCAAAATCATGACCACAATTGCCAGGCATACAAAAAATTTATTTCGCATACGCGTGTTAGTTAAATTTTAAAAAATTAATTAGAATTATTATTCACTGCTCTTTTACCTCTCTGCCCCAAATGTTTTGGCAACATCTGCCAGAAATAAAAAAGAATGGAGATATTTAAAACGACGGCTAAAAGTTTAAAAAAAGAAAAATTAATCGCGAGCGAGGCAATGCCATAAATCGCCACTCCGGAGAAAAAAACAATACCAATGTCCCGGACAAACCAAGAACGGAACCAAACGGCAATAGCAATGGCCAAATCAATCACGCCCAAAATTATAAGGCCCAACCCCAAAGAAATTGATTTTTGTAAAATTCCGCTTGGATCATGGGCCGCAAGCCAATTAATAAAAATCCCTTGCGGATCTTCGGCGATTCCCCGGGCGATCAGACCGCGAATAAAATCGCTCGCCGCCGCGTGGCGGATCAGAGAACTGAAAATCAGAGCAAGGATTCCTAAAATAATTTCCACAAGACCCCAAACACCCTTGTAAAGAACAATCAAAATCAAACCTATCGGGCGTTTGAAATATTTATCTAACTTTTGAAACATTATAAAATAACTTACAATTTCCAATTACTTGTTATTCAATCATCTCCTTTTTGAAATCCGCCAAACCGAGGCCAGAGCCGAAAGTGTGGCAACAAAGAAAATTATGGATAGCGCGTTTTGAGGAACGCCCCAGCCGTAAAGTTTGGCCAAGTCATAAAAAACATAGATCGCGAAGGTGAAAGCAAAGCCGTACATATATGAACGGCCTCGAAACGCGGCTACGGCAGAAATAAGGGCGACCAACCCCTCAAGCGCGATAGAAGTGATTTGGAGAATTTGCACGTAATTCATAATTCAAAATTAATATTCTTATCTATAAATTATCTCGCAAAATCGGCAGAAAGTCAAAAATAAAAACCGTCTCTCCTCCCTCAACGAGAAACGGTTTTGTTTCGGCTCTTCGCTGTTCTCCGTCGCCTACCAGCCGCAACTGACGCGACCAAGGTAGATCTCCCAATCGCTGTCGCGATTGTCCGACCAGGCCATGACGTACTCGTGACCGGTCCAAACCACGACTTCCTTTTCCGAATTTCTGGCAGTACTTGAAATCCGGATCACCGTACCGAGCCTACTGCCAGCTTCAGCTAGCCGGACAAAGTAAACATTGGCCAACATGCCAGAACTTTCTTGCCAAATAACCCCGTATTCTCTCCCATTCCACGCGATGGCAACGCGATAGATTATGTCCGGACTAGTCGCAACCAGAACCTCAGGAGCAAGTGGTACACCAGCCGCGTCCAATCTCCGGAAATAAACCTCCCTCGCGCCGCTCGCCATGTTCTTTGTCCAGACCAAAGCGAACTCTCTGCCTTGCCAAACGAGATCGACTGTTTCAGCGTAGAATCTCCCGCCCGAATCAAACGAGGCAACTCTCGTAACGGCGCCTGTTCTTACACCGGAAGAATCAAACCGCGCGAAGAAGATCTGCTGATAGCCGTCGATTGAAACAGTGTAAGCCAGACCGTATTGACTCCCTGTCCAAACAAGAACTGGAAAACTCTCAGGTCCGCTGTCTGAAATAGCAGGCGCTTCGGGAGCAATCGCTATCCCGCCGGAATCCAGCCGCACGAAGAAAATATCCATTGAGCTAAGGCGGCTATCCTGAAAGACAATGCCATAGTCACTTCCTGTCCAGGTGAGAGATAGTTCATAACTCGCGCCGGAAAGAGCAAAATGGTCTGTCAGTTGGATATCATCGCCAATTTCCAGCCCAGTAGAATCAAGCCGAGTAAAGAAGACTTCGGAACGAGAGTCAACCCGAAGGTCATACCAAGCCACACCATACTCTGAGCCAGTCCAGCTCAGAGACGGTTCGCGCGATCCCCATGAGGCATTTGTCACTCTGACTTCATCGCCAATTCTCGCGAGCGAAGTGTCTGCCCGGGCGAAGTATATTTCCGCGTTGGGAATGCCCGCCCGCCAATCTTCCCAAACAATTCCAAGTTCTGAACCTGTCCACGCCACGGCCGGGGAATTAGAATCTCCAGCCGAGTTTGTCAACCGCGATTCGCTGAAAGCGTATTCCCAAACCGCGGGGTTAAGATCGTTACAATCGGTACCACCACAGAGGTCGTCGCCATGAGTGTCGCCGTCGCGATCGCGCGAAAAATGTCGGCATGCGCCAAGCACGCACGAATCAACCGTGCAGTCATTTCCGTCGCCGCAGGAAAATTCCGCCGGAGATTCATCGGTTTCACCATCGCAGTCATTGTCCAGGCCGTCGCAAGTCTCAGGCATGCCAGGACTGGCATTGCAGTATGAACCAGAGCCGCCAAGAGAACAGACATATGTCCCGTCGCAGGGGAAAATTCCGCAGGCCGTGCCAAGCTCAGGCCAATCCTCGTCAGTCTCTGTGTCGCAATCATTGTCCAGGCCGTCGCAAAGTTCCGGCGTGCCAGAAATATACTCGGCGTCGCAGACTGTGGCGCGCTCCAGAGGTTCGCAAACCCAGATGCCGCTTCGCCGACATTCGCCAAAGCCAACATTACAACTGGTTCCGAGTAACAGCCAGTCTTCGTCGGTTTCCGTGTCGCAGTCGTCATCAATGTTATTGCACTTCTCCGCGGCATCAGGGCGGATGGCCATATTGGAATCGTCGCAGTCATCGCCGCCGCAGGAAATATCCACGAAACCGTCCAAGTCCGTGTCCTTGGGAATCGCGCGACAGCCGGTCAGAATAATACAGAGGTTTGTAGTGCAGGGATCGCCGTCTTCGCAAGCCGCGTCATTTTGACGGTTGGTACAAACGTGCGCGCCAACCATGCAGGCGTCAATGGTGCAGTCCACGCTGTCGCGGCAAGCGTAACTCGCCGCTGGTTCCTCGTCCACGCCATCCGCGCAATTGTCATCCACGCCGTTGCAGCGTTCTACCGCGCCGGGATAGATGTTGGGATTTGTGTCGTCACAGTCGCCTTCTTCAACTGTCCATGTGTCGGCATCTCTGTCCTCGTCAACCCACACTGTTGGTGGGCAATTTACCCAAAGGTGATTTGCGCCACAGTTTGGATATGATGGGCTGTCGCCGTAAGGATCTACCTTGCGTCCGCTCGAATCGCGGACTTCGAAGTGCAGGTGCGAGCCAGTTGACCAACCAGAGTTATCACCAATTCCTAAAAGTTGACCGACACTGACCTCATCGCCCACACTGACTTCCAGGCTGCCTCTTTTAAAGTGGGCATAGATGGTACGATAGCCGTTGTCGTGAAGTATTTGTACGTAATTGCCATACACCCGTCTCCCATGGTAGGTATTTAGCCAGCCATCTTCTGCAACCTCAACTACGCCATCCGCTGCGGCGAAGATTCCATCGCCGTCGTCGCGAACGTCATAGTCAATACCACCATGGCAAGCGCCAGACGCGGTCCGGTAACCACAGAAACCTGAAGTGATGACCGGCGTTCTGGTAATCGGCAGGTACAGAAACTCTTCTGCCTCGGAATTGCGCGGCAACAAAAACCACAACACCAGGCACAGCGCGCCCATCTTGAACTTTTCCATTGTCTGTCTCCTACTCTGTCTCAGTAAGGTTGGCAATCATGGTTTCAGCCGTGGAAACGTAACTCGCACTATCTGGTACAAAGAGTTTCAAAATCCCATCACGCAGAGGAATTAGATAGACCCTGTCGTTCTGTTCGAGAATATTAGAGTAGTAAATAATCTTTTTTACTACTCTACTCCCGAGCGTGATATCTTCCGCAGCAACAGCCTCCGTGTAGTCAGACATTGCGCTTTCTACGGTCCTCGCGTCGCGGAAAACCATGATCGGAAACAAAGGTTCTGGCGGCAAAGTTTCTGGCAACTCCTGGTCTGAGAAAGCGAGGGTCGCCACCTCTTCGCCTTCAACTGTCTCGCTATACTCTTGGTACTGCCAGCCCGCGGGGTAAATGAAATTCACCCCCCACTGCTCGTTCCTGTACTCTGTCCAACCGGCCGGAATTTCTCCGGTCGTGTCGGACGTGACTTCTGGCACGCTGTCTGAGGAAGTCTCGGAAACATTCATATCCGAGTTTGTGTCAGTGGGCGCCGCGGAATTCCCGCAACCCCAACCGACCAAAACCAGCACGCCAACGAGTGCCGTCACGAGCATGATCCCTTTCTTCATTTTCCATTCTCCTTTCCCGCCAAAGGCGGAATTTTCAAAGAGCCTGTCCCGCAATCCTGCGGGATCTATTCGGTCCTGCAATGCTGCGGGATCTATTCGACCTTTTGTCCCTCCTTCAAAAAGTTTTTTCATAATTTCCCAAATTTAAAAATTAAAACTATTTTTATTTTATAATTTTACCACAAAAAATTTTATAAACCAAAAAGCGGCCGCTCGGACCGCTTTTCAATTACTAATTACCGATTACTCAATTATCACTGTCTCCACAATCCGGTCTACCACGCTGTCCAAATCAAATGTTTCCCGCTCCGCTTGGCATTCACTTTTTTGCGGATCATCATAATTTAAACATTGCGGATAACGCAAAATAAAATCCAAAACAATAATGTTTCCTTCGCGCGCGGTGGAATATGTGTAAGTTGAGTAAACACTGCCAGCCGCGGCTTCATTTACCGCTCTCACACAATAAACTCTGTCATCCACCATCCGCCGCGCCACAAATTCCGGCAGGCTGCTTTCCGCCGGAGTTTCCGCGCAAGAAAATTCGCCTGTCGCGATCATCACTTTCGGCGGCCATTCAACAGTATCAATGTATTTCGCTGTCAATTTTTCCGGATAACTAAATTCTATCACACCATCACTCCAAATTTTCCATTCACTATTTTCTATACGCGGCTCGCTTTCGTATGAAATTTTATCGGGACACGGCGCGAATTCGCAGCTCGGCAAAACTCGGCCGACATAACTTCCGTCCGGACAAAGTTTAGCTTCAAGAGTGCAAGCCACCGGCGCGGATATCGGCGCGACAAAAATTTTAGGAAGCAAAATAAAAATACCCACGACAAGCCCGGCGATAATTAAGATTGAAACAAGAACGGCGACGATAAGTAAAGTTTTGTTCATATTTTTATATTTTATTTCACAATAAACGACTGTGTAATTTTTTCAAAATCAGAAACATATCCTTGCCACAATTCTTCCAGAGTATTGTAGGAAAGCACCCAGAGGTCATTTTCTTTTCCCCAAACAAGAACTTCCAGCACATGAAAATCAAGTCCGCTTTTACGGAAAGTTATTTCCGTGGCGTAGACTTCGCGCCCATTTACAGTTAAAAAATTCTCGCGGGAAAAAACTATTTCGGGAATTACCGCGCGCAACTCGTTTTTCAAATATTCCACAACTTCGTCTTTTGTTTGCCCTTCAGAGGAATCATAGGCAACAGCCAAATAAGTTTGAAAATTCATTTTCTTGGCCTCGGGATCGGCAATGTTTTCATTTTCCTTGACAATCATAGCCGACACGCCAGTTATTGCCGGAGCCGACCGCCAGCCAGCCGGATAAGTTAAAGAAAAATCATCAGTGGCCAAAACGTTTTCACCACTCGGCTGATTTTGATTCAAATTATTTCCGGAAACCGCGCTAGGCGCTGCGTTGTTTACAAGATTTGTAATTGGGTTATTTACTTCGGAAAGATTAATTTGTGTGCTTAAAAACCAATACGCCATTGCGGCAAAGACAAAGATAATAATGATTGTAATAAATATTGAAAAAGATTTATTCATGGATTTTTAAATTATTTTTAAGGACAATTTTGCAGGGTAAAAAACATCACTAAACTAATCAATAAAGCCAACTTTTGTATTCTGGCGTGGCGTCTTTCATATCTTCATATAACCATACCATGCGGTCCGCAAACCACAATTTACTTATGACAATAACAACGCCGCCAAAAACCGCCGGCCATATTTCAAGCGCGTACAGGCCCCAGATAAAAGGGATTGCGCCAATCGCTCCGATTGCGGAAAGGATATTGGGCGCGTATTGATGATGTGTCGGCACAGGTACGTTTTTTCGATTCATCCAAACCCATTCGCCAAGCACTATTTTAGATGCCCAATTGTTAGTACTTTTTGGCGCAGAAAAAATTCGAGGATTTGTCCAAACCCATAAAAGCACAACAGCAATCAGCGCGAGTGACCACCAACCGAGCCATACCCTGCTCCAGAATGCCAAACCAAGGAGCGGGATCATGGAAAAACGCGAATAGACGCTCCAGGGATTTGAATGTCGTTGACGAGTTTTCTCATCCATCCTAAATGCTTTGGCGATTTTTTGTTCAAGAGTCATATTTTATTATGTCTGTGATGTTCTAAATTTTTTAAGGACAATTTTTTGCTTTGCGCCAACCGGCTGATCTCAAAATTACGATGGAAAAAATTATGAGATAAAATATTTTTTTCATAAACCATTGACCCCTAAAATAATCCTTGATAAAATTACTGTTAAAGCTCTTTGAAAAGCTGGCGGGATATTCCGGGACTTTTATTTCTTTCTAGATTAAGTCACCTTTACCTCTCTCCTTCAGAATCTAAACAGGTTTTGAAGAAGGGAGCAGCGTAAAGGTCGACTCCCTAGATTAAATAAAAATAAACGGAACAAATATGACAAATCCTCGATTCGTCATTTACAAAGACGCTGCTGGATATCATAGATGGCGCCTTCAAGCCATAAACGGCGAGAAGGTCGCTGCGAGTGAGGCTTACTCCTCAAAGCAAGCCTCTATTAATTCTGCTAGTCGAGTAAAATTGATTGCTTGGTCGGCTGATATTGTGGACTCCACAATTTAGTTGATTGAGTAAAATTCCCGTCAGCTTTTTGAGGGGCTTTTTGTTTTAAATTCAAGACCACTCTTCACAAACATTGAGATTTGAGCTGCGGTAAAGAAAAAGTGGCAAGGGCCACTTTTTTAAAAATCTGTTTTCTATAAATATACTGGCTCTAAACAATCAACCCGTCTCTGTTTCTCGGAAACAAAATCCTTTCGAAAAATTTTTTCCGTTTTTTTGTTGTCTTTTTTCTGAGTTCCGTATTTAATGTGATATCCAATATTATTTTTCTCACAAAAATTTATAACAATTTTTGCGCAACCATCGTAGAAATCTTTATTGTCCTGAAATTCTGTCACCTTAATGTTATAATTCAATTTCCCAAAAATAATTTTATCAACAAAATTAATCTTTGCCAAAACTTTCTTTAAATCCTGATCCACTAAGTTCGGCGTTGGGTACGGCTCCATGCTTACCCAGGTTTTCAATCCATGGTCATGCAAATATTTTAAAGATTTTACCCTATCTTCGTACGGCGCGGCTCCCGGCTCAAATCTTTTTTTAAATCCTTCATTCAAAGATACGAGCGTGATTGCATACTCATTATTTCCGCCGTATTTTTCAACGTCAATTAATTCCTTGGGGTAGACACCTTTTGTCAGTACCGTGCACTTTATATTATCGTCGTTCAGTCTCTTTATAATTTTCAAAGTCAAATCGGAAATTTCTTTTTGCTTATACATGAATGGATCAGTTGTGAAGCAAAGGTGAACAACTTTAATTTTATCTTTCAATTTTGGAATTTCTTTATCCAAAAGTTCCAAGGCGTTCGCAACTATTTTGGGCTTGATCCAATCTTCATAACTATTTATCACACCGCACCGTTTTTTCATCATCATGGCGTAGCAAGGAAACCTGCAACCGTGTGAGCAGCCTTCGGCGTGATTAATACAATAGTCGGCGTACTCCACGCCGCTTTTATACAAAAGCGATTTCCTTTGTATCTCCCCCGCCTTTTTCATACTTATATTATAACAACAAAAACCACTCTAGCAAAGCTTTGTCTGCCCATCTATCTCTTTATCAAAGATATTCTCCATAATTTTTTTGCCGATGGAGCTATGTGTCACCAAAATTAAATGATAAAGAGCCTTGCCAGATCTTAAATTTCTTCTTATCTGTTTATAGACAACGTACTCAAATCCTAATTTTTTTAAATTTTCCCTATAAAAACTTAATAACGCTTCTTTCCTTCTCTTCTCATTATAATTATCTTTCGAGTTATAAACATTCGACCAATCCGTAGAGCCATAAAAAAGATCTAATTTTTTTGGATAATCTCTGATTAATCTTACAAGAGACATGTCATAAGGATACAAAATGAGGATGTCTACTTTTCTAATCTTTGATAAGGAGACAACGGTTTCCCAATAAAGCTCGGCGCCCTTCGGATCTAGAAATACCAAACAGCCAGCCCGAGAAGGTATATATTTATACAAATCTTTTAGTAGTTTATTCGAATCATCATTGCGTGTTTTCACTGAAATGGATGGAGAGACATTACTTTTTTCAGAAATCACTAAATTATTCAAAATTTTAAAACTTTTTTTATTTAGCTCAACAAATAAATAACCATTAAATTTATTTTTTATTTTTAAGGAAATCAATGCCGATCCATCAATTAAATTACCTCTGCCACACTTTTCACATCTTGACCACCCCTCCGAACTGCATTTTTCACCGCAGAGGACACACTTTCCTGTTCCGGCGAAAGCATCAATATAATATTTCAAAGGTAGTTTTTTAGTTGCGGTTGTATATGCTTCGATATACTTTCTGAAATATTCCAATTTTTCTCTTGTATGCGGTTTAACCCTCCACATATAATAACTTTTAAAAAATTATTTATTAACTTTATCAATTCCTCTCATAAGTTTATCCGTCTCCACCAACGCCACAACAATTTTTTGATAATGTTCAATGTCGGCGTTGGAGAGTTTGCGGCCTTTGCGATCTTTCAACCATTTCTGCGCCGGCTGATAGCCGCCGATGGAAAAGTTCCAGGCGATTTCCGGCACGCCACCGAAATATTGCGAAGCATTAATATAAACTTTTCCATCTTTATAGACAACTTTTTCCACCAAATTATCCCCTGCCTCGGGATAAGTGGTAATAAATTTTTCAACCTTCGAACTTTCCAACAAATGCAGATGCCTCAACTCCTCGCCCAATTTTGCCAACGCGAAAAATCGCTTTTCATTTTTCGGATACGGCACCCGCGGAAAATCTATCTTCAAAAATTCTTTATATTTTTCGCGATAACTCGGCGAGTGCAAAACGGCGTAGATATAATCCAAAACATTTTCCGGCGTCACCTTGCCGACAATTTTTTCTATTTCAGCCACAATTTCTTTTTTGAGATTCGGAATTTTTGATCCGTCGTCGGCATAAAGATAAAGAGGGAAAACATATCCGACTTCACCGGTTTGTAATGAAACACCACATCGATCTGTAATTGTCGCTGACAAAAATACATGCTGAAAATCAAAACTAGTCTGTTGTTTACATGTTAAAATTGCCAAATTGTCTTTTAACAAGTGCTTCATTATTTCTGGCCTTGGTCTTTGAAACACGCCTTCACTGTTCGGAGAGTAAAGGGTATATCTTGTGTCAAATGGTCGATATAAAATAGGGGTGTATTCGCCAATAACGTTATCCATATCCTTTCTGACTTGAACAACCTTTTTCTGGTCGACTTGGTATTTCTGCGCTATCTCTTGATCTGAATATCTACTAAAACTGGCGCGAAGCTCCTTGATCTCATCGACTGAAAATTTTATTATCAGGTCATCTTTCGCAGTAGCAACTCCCGAAGCCCATTTTTGAAATAAATTAGTTACGCTGATCCCCTCTTTATACTCATCCTCTGCTCTAAAATCCTTTGGCACAAAAAAGTAATACGGATCCTTGCAATCAATCTTATTCCATTTCATCTTTTCAAAATCAAAATTATTCAACGCCTCGTATTTGTCTTTTTGCTTTCCAAATAATTCAGCGTGATAAACCGTGCCGAGTGATTTTTTCTTGCCTGCTTTTTTGACAAACAGCGCGATGGACACGCCTTGCATTATACTAAATACATTTTGATCAACGCTGCCGTCGGGCGCGGTTTCTTTTTTCTTAGCATTGCCGTGCAAATCCAAAATATAAATACTATCAAAAGTTTCCAAAAGATTTTTACGCATTTGGCGATGGGTAATTCCGTCAATGTAAGAATTGTTGGTAATCATCCCAATAATTCCCTCGCCATTTTTGTCTACAAGATATTGGGCGAAGCGGATAAATTTAATATAATCATCGGATAAAGGTTGTATATTCCTTTCATCCAGATCTTTTTTATAATCTTTTATCAACTCGCCGATCCATTCGCCTTTATTTTGTGAGCTGACATTGTACGGCGGATTGCCGAGCACTACCATTATTGGCAAATCATTTTTAACTTTTCCGGCTAAACGAGATTCTTCCGTGATAGCTTTATCAAAACCTAAACCGGCAAAAAGCGTATCATCATATTTATCCGCTTTTTCCAGAGAATTAGTGAGGTAAATTTCTATACGTTCGTCTTTTATATCCACTCCAGTTTCTTTCAAAAGCGTGGAAAGTTTAAGATGGGCGATGGTGTACGGCGCCATCATTATTTCAAATCCGTGCAACCGCGGCAGTAAATCATCACGAACATAACTTGACCATCGGCCCTCTTGTCCGACAAATGATTTTTTAATTTGCAAAATCACTTCGTTTAAAAATGTGCCGGTACCGGTCGCCGGATCAAGTATTTGAACTTTGTGAACCGACTGTTTTGCCTTCATTCCCTGCAACCCTTTTATTTCCGTTCTGGAAGTATCAGCCAAACCGTTTAGACCAAATTCTTTTTTCAAAACATCATCAATCGCGCGAACAATAAAACACACCACCGGCAAGGGGGTATAAAAAACTCCCATCTTTTTTCGTTCGGCCGCATCATACTCCTGCAAAAAATCTTCGTAAAAATGAACAATCGGGTCGCGGCTGTCGTCCTTTTCCACTTTGTAATAATCATGCACGATCGCCTGAATATCGGCGTGCTTAAATTCTTCGCAGAGTTCATTGACAATAAACTCTACGCGCTCGTCAAAATCTTCTCCGGCAATGTGGTCAAAAAATTTACGTAAAAATGGGTTGGATTTTGGCACCAAATCGCGCGCCTCTCCACGAGAAAAAGTGTCTGCCGTTTTATCATGATAGCGAGCCGCGAATAAACCGTAGACAACTGTCTGGGCGTACATATCGGCAAATTTTTCGTGATCCAAATCGGCGAGTAATAATTTTTTAATAGTATTATAAACGGCAATCAAACTTTCATTTTTCTTTTCGTCGCCCTCTTTTAAATATTTTTTGATATTGTCGCGAATGCGCCGCGCCTGGCCGGCCATCACTTTGGCGAGAACAACACCGGACTTAATCGGCTCTTTGGCTTCTTTGATAAATGCCAAGAGTGTATCTTCCAAAAGATTAAAACTATCTTCAACCGACGCGATTTCGCTATTTTTTATTTCAGCAATTTTTACGGTTTCATATTTTTCTCCATTTCTAAAAAACCTAAACTCCAAACAATTTGTCAAAATTAAATTCGGATAACCAAAATAACGTGCCATCTGCTCGCCCTTTTCCGTTTCGTCAAGCGACACACCCAGGTCTTTGGCTTCGGCATAAGCGGCGGCAATCTTACCTTTTATAAAAACAAAGTCCGGCGCGCCGTATTCGCTCCGCTTGGGGTCGTTTATCACATTCAAGCCGGTAATATCTTGAAATAGTTTTTCAAGCGCCGGCCGATAGGCCATCTCTTTTGCCTGACCGGTTTTATATTTTTCCGAAATTGTGGAGACAAATTCTTTCACGAATTGACCATTCATATTTTATAAAATAAATTAACAAATCTTTCCCCAATTATCCCAGAAAATCTCTTTAAAGTAAACCCCCTGCCTCTTGACAATTCTCTGATAAAAATGATATAAAATAATGTACTCTCAAACGAGCGAGGGTTGGAGGGAATGGGGAAAATGGATGCAAAGCTCATGAGGTATGCCTTGGCGGTGAGTTGGATGAACGGCGACTCGACGTGCTTTCTCATCGTTCAGAAAGGCGAGATCTTGGTTGCGATCGCGCCGCCGGTCAAAGCAGACCAGGAAACCTGCTTTCGCGTCCTGGAAAACCTGGCTGTGTCAAACGGTGTCCCGGAGGAGGAGCAGAATAATCTCCGTGCACAGCTGGAGGAAGCTTTCCGAAAACACGACGCCGAGACACGTCAACCGTAAAGTTTGGGTTCTTGGAATCAGGCCGCCCGCGCGAAAGGCTCGGACGGACCAAAGAGGGAGGGTTAAAAAATGAAGAACAAGGCAACCTACACCTTGGAATTCAACTTCGGCGTCGGCTGCTGTTACGGCTCGTTCGCCATCCTGAAGGATAGGGTCGAGCTCGCGGCTGTTCCTTTCATGTGGCCGACCAGGAGATCCTGCCTTGCGGCCCTAAAGTTCGTGGCTTACCTGGAGCAAATCCCAGAGCCCGAATGCGCCAAGCTCAAGGACCAACTGAACGCGGCTTTCGATGAGTACGAGAGAGCTACGCGACCGATGGTCGCTGTCGGACGCGACTTCTTCACGGAAAAGATCATCAACGACATCCTGCGCACCGAGGCCGCGCAGCAGTTGAACTAGCAACTACTCGCGAAAAGGAAGGAGGAAAGATGGGTGCTTTCAAACTCATGGTGCACAGCCTGGTCATCACTTTCACAAAAGACGGCCAGAGCTGCTTCTTTTCCATCGCGAAGGGCGACATCATGATGGGCACGACAGACCTGCTGCCGGCAGACAGGGAGATCTGCCTTGGCGCTTTGGCCAGTCTGGCCGCGGTGATGCAAGTCTCCGCGGACGAACAGATCGGCCTCAAGGCTCATCTCGAGACGGCTCTCCAGAGCCATGCCGAGAAGAGGCAGCGAAGCATCATCGCGGCCGGGCCGTTCGCCACGAAGCTCTTCGGCACGCCGCTTGGCGCCTGCCAGCCGGAAGAGACAAACTAATCCCGACAACCGAGCGTGAAACCGCTCCAGAGGGATCGCCCCGCGCGTCCCTCTTTTTTTATTTATTTAAATTTTAGATCCGTCCTTGGCAAAAAAAATTATCTACAAAACTAAATTAGTTGCAAAATTGGGGCTGGAGTTTATCTAAATAATAAAGCGCGGGGTTGGGGCCCCGCGCCTATATTTTTCTTTTTTAATTTTTAATTCTGAACCTTCTCTGGCGGCAAGGGCTCCTGAGTAGGAGTTAAAATCTGAGATGAAGATGACCCCATGTCTTTTCTATATTCTAAAATTGCTGGTGGCGTAATGGTGTTTTCTCTTTCCGCGCTATCCAAAATTTCCCGAACGAGCGGAACTACCACCACTTTTTTTGTAAAATATTCGTCAGCCTGGCTCTTGTCAATTACCGGGAAAACCAAAGCCGGAAGAAAAAGTTCGCTGCTTTGATTTCCTTCATATTTCCAATATCTCATATATTGCACGCTCGGCGTGCCAAGTTTTATTTCCACTTCTTTCACTTTAAAATTTTCTTCCGGATATGTTGGCTGCGGCCAAAGATCTCCCTGCAGCGCGAATTTTAAGAGACGATTTTTATCAGTTTCCGCGGCGTAATTTGAACTTTGATAATTTTGTGTTGTAAGTCCGTAAAGACCCGTGACTTTCATTGTTCTGATATTTACGTTAACGGAAAATCCGGCTCGGTCGTAACCGCCCTGCTCCCAAGCTTCCTTCCCGCCCAAGAGCAACGGATATTGCACGGTCATCGTGTCAGGAATCCAAATATCTTCGTCCCGGACATTGGCATAACCCAATTTCCAGCTTTGGCCGACAATTGGCGTGCCATAATTTCCGCGGTCAATTCCAAAGCGCGACAAAAAATCATTGGCTGTCTCAATTAATTTTTCGTCTGTCGGAACATCAGACTCTCGAAGTCGCGGCTGGGTTTCATAATTAACCGGCATTATTTTTTGCCAATTTTCGTAAAAAGAAATCGTGCCCTCATAAGGATTAAAATCTACCACGTATCCCCCGTCGCGATCCTCGGCAATAGACATTGATTGAACTTTAACATTTCTTAATTTGCTCGCGTCAAAAAGTCCAAAGCTTAAATTGTTTAAAACCGAACTGAGATTTTCACTGCCATAACTTTTAAGACGTTTTAAGACGGCCACACTCTCTTCCGTGAAAGAAAAATCTTCGCCAATGTAAACATAATTATATTTTGTCGCGTACTCGGGTGGCAACATTTTTACGTCCGGCGCGGCGGCGTTCGTTCCGCTACCTCCACCAAGCCCCGAAACTTCACGCGCGAGAATTTCTTCGCGCGAAGTTGAAGACTGTGTTTTCGGCGCGGCGGCGGGCGTGGGCGCGCTATAATAAGCGTCTGATGAATCTCCTAATTCTAAATTAGTTAAAGCCTGGCTGGAAGAAGCAAGATCGCCAAAAGCTCGCTCACCCGCCTCTTCAATATTCATTGTCCCGGAAATTAAAGACAGCGGACTGCCGCTTTTAAAATTAAATAAACTAAACTGACCGTTTTGAATCGCGGGTATTACGACAATTAAGGCAAGCGCTGCCACGACCGCGGCCAAAGAAAAACCCCGCCAAAATTTTAAACTTCGCCAAAATGAAAATTTTACTTTTTCTCCTTTTTCCAATTCTTCAGCCCGCGCGAGCAATTTCATTTTCAATTCCTGCCGAAAATTTTCATCAAACCTATCATCGGGTTTGTTGGCTATCATTTTAGCCGTAGCCGCCTCCAATTCTTTTTGATATTTTTTCAAACTCGGGTCAATGGCAAATAACTCGTCCATTATTTCTTTGATTAAGTTTTCCATATATTTTTTAAGATTAAATATTTAAAAACATAAAAAGTAAAAACGCGACTATTCCCATTTCCTCCCGAAGCTTTGCCATCTCGCGAGAAAAAATCATTTTGCAATTTGCCTCGGAGAATCCGATAATTTCTGAAATCTCCCGATAAGACAATCCCTGCCAAAGACGCATCATTATAATTTCGCGGTGCGTTGGCTTGAATTTTGCCAAATATTTTTTTACTTCATTGAGTTTTTCCCGTGCGTCAAGATCTATTTCTAAATTTTGCTCATCAGCCAAATCCCAAACGTCTTCAATGTTAACGCTCGGGCGGACAGCACGAAAATGATCAACCACGGCGTGGCGAGCGATGCCGTAAAGCCAGGCGGAAAAACTCCCGCGGCCGGGTTTATAGGAGCCGATATTTTCCAGAGCTTTCATAAAAACTATCGAGACAATATCTTCGGCCGTTTCTTTATGATATGTTTTGTAAAAAACAAAGCTGTATATTTTTTTAACGTACACTTCGTAGAGCTCACCAAAACCCTCAAAATTTCCGGCTTGGCAGGCTTTAATGATTTGTTTTTCTTGGTTTGGATCCATATTAATTCCGGAATTAAAGAAGCTTCTATTCTTATCTACGTTTTAAAATTTAAAAGGTAACAACGTTTTTATTATATCACGAAATAGCGCGCCGGACGCGATCCCTTGACATTTTAAAAAATTTGAACTTAAATATATTGATCAAGGGCCTTTTGGTAAAGGAGGAACCAATGACACTCGGAGAACTGATTGACCGAAGTGGCCTTTGCGGCCGGGTGATGATAACCTGTCAGACTGACGGATTCACTTTCCGGGGAACCATCACGCAGGTTTTTCCGGAAGGCATTCTCGTCCACTTCACGCTCGCGAATTTCGCCCGCCAATTCGCGGCCGAACGCGGACCCTGGAAAAATCTTCCCAACTCAAACTTCACTCTGGGAAAAAACCTGCTAATCAAAAAAACGGACGACGGAACAGTCTCTTTCGTCCTGCCGAACGGCAACCGGGGCTACATTTACCCCAAGGGCAAGAGATAGAAAAAGGAGGGAAAATGATGGTCGAAACGAAACCAAAGTGTCCGAAGTGCCATAAAGACTGCAAGTGTCTTTACGTCGGCGACGTGAATTCCGAGCGCCATTTCGCCAACTATCAATGTATCGTCGACGAATACTGTCTCGTCTGTCCGCATTGCGGCTACGAAGAGAGCAAGCGGGAAGACGGCGGCCAGTCTGGCTACCTGGAAAACGTCACTCATTGCCCCTTTTGCGGGAAGGACAACCTGCGCCATCCAAAATAAGAGGATTTCTCAAGAAGAAATCCTAGAAACCACTTGAGTCAGGGCAAACCCGCTTGAGAGATAAAACGGGGATTAAGGAGAGTCCGCCGCGAGACACCTGTCTTGCGGTTTTTTTATAAATTAAAAATAAAAAAACGCCCTGATGCAAGCACCAGAGCGCGACACGACAATTTTTGTCTGTTTCCCTTCGGACTTTTCGATTTCCTCCAAACGACTTTAAGCGCTGCGCTTACCGCGATCGCGGCATCAAGCGCTGATTAGCGACGAGCCACCCTCCTCCCGAACGGTGGCTTCTTCGGCCGCCGGGCGAGGACCACTCTGGCAAGAGGCTCCTCTCGTGGAGGATCGAACTCATCCATGGAAATGGTGGTTGGAGGAACGAAGTAGCGGAGTCCGCCGCACTCCCCGCAAACTCCGCCTCCTTGAACACAGACGTCACAACCGCACGTTCCGCGAGTGCGGCAATGGCCGCAAGGATGCCCCAACGGCTTGGCCTCAGCGAGAATCGTTCTTGTCGTCATTCTTTCTTCCCTCTCCTTCCCTCGGCTTGAGCTTTCCCCCACTTTACGCCATAAACACAATATCAATAAATTATCATTGAAAAAAATTCTTGTCAAGATAAAATTTTAGAAAACTAAAAACGACTTTCGTCGCTTAAAATAAATCAAAAAAATCCCTTTTTGATACAAACTATCAATTAAAATGCCAAGAGGAAAATGTTATTGGCCGAGCTCTTTTGCGAGCAGATCTTTACCCTTCTTTGCCCACTCTTCTTCACCATAATTTTCCATTTCCAAAATATAATCGGCTAAAATACTTTCGCGCTCTGATTTTTCGGAAAGGGACGGCAAATACAATCCAAGAAGGTCATATTGCGTTGCTAATCTTTTTTCTTTATCCTCTATCTGAAGCCAAAGATTATTTTCAAAAGACCAAGAAACAAACTCTGGGTCATTTTTCTTTTCATCAATTATTTCCAGAAGTTTTGTTTGCACTTCCTCTTCGGTCAGTCCGGAATAATCGCCCCCCGGAAGAAGATCTTTAATCGGCTTAACCATTTTATCAATATATTCGCCAATGTATTCCTCCGCGTAAGGAATATCCTGCACAACATACGCCGGCTTCATCAGGAGGCTTACGCGTTCCGTATTCTTTTCCAAATCCATGGAGGAAAGTGTGTCAACTAATGCCTGCGTCTCGGCAAAAGTTAAATCAGTCCTTACTATCTTATACATAATATATTCTAACGCCGTGTTCATGGTTGAATTTCTCTTGGGGATAAACCGGATCATCATCTGTTTTATAAACGTGGAATGGTTGTGCGCCCGCTGCGGCTCGCCGATAGCATAACCCTGGCGCTGCCGAAGCCATTGGAGCGTCTCCGTGGTCGGAAGACCGAGATTTCTAAAAATGCCGAGCGCTTCAGAAAATCCAACGACGACAAGATAGTCAGCTTTTGTCCCGAGAATTTTTTGTATTTGCGCGAGACCATACTCAAGGCCGCCCACCTCGCATGCCTTTGACACATAATAATCCGTCGGCAAATGTTTCTCGCCCGGCGGCAATGGCGAATAAGTTCCGCGCGGCACGGCAGTAATAGAAACTTTCTGATTTTTTTTATCAATTGTAATAAGCTGGATCGCGTCGCAGTGACCTTTATCATCCCCCGTTCTCCGGTCAAGCCCGATCAAAAGAACGCGCGCCACACCATCTTCGCCAAACGGATCGGCCGGTTCGCTTTTTTCTGTTCCATCACGGCGTGAATCAAGAAGCTGCTCAATTTCTTTATTTAAAAATTCTGTTTTTTCCCGTTCCGCCGATTGTGCCCGATACGAAGACAGCCCATACACCGCAAACCAAGTGCCAAGACTAAGAACCAATATTGCTAAAATAATTAAAATTATTCTTTTCATGTTATTTCATTTTACCTCGCCGCGCGAAAAAAAACTATACAAGGTCAAGGGATAACAAAAACCGCCTCCTCGGCAGGTGATTTTTTTGGGCTTATTGTTTTCTTAAATCCTATTTCTTTCTCATTTTCTGAACCATATCAATTACGGCGAGCAGCACACCAATTCCCATTAAACCATAACCAACTAATCTGCTTTCCCCAAAAACAATTCCTGCGAGAACAAATGCAAACGCTAAAGCAGCAAACGGAGATAGTTTATATTGATGATTTCCCTTTTTAACAAAAAACATCAAACCCGCGATAATGGCTAAGGCTACGATGGCCATCGCGATATAGATTTGTTGTGCGTTCATAATTTTATTTTAAGATTAAACTCACAATGGACCGTGGGAGAATCGAACTCCCGTCCTCCGGATGCAAACCGGAAGCTCTACCACTAAGCTAACGGCCCAAGTTATAAATTATGGTATAATAATTTAATGCTTATGTCAATAAAACTTACCGTTTTAGGCAGTGGTCCATCGGAAACAATCCCGCGAAAAAAATGCCGTTGTTCTACTTGCCTTGACTCGCGTAAACCAAAAAGCAAAAGCCGGCGAACAAGAAGTTCAATTGTTTTGGCGTGGCATAAAAAAAATATTTTAATCGATTGTGGTCCTGATTTTCTAGAACAAATAAAACGAGAAAAAATCGTCACGGCGGACGCGGTGCTTCTGACCCACGGACACGCGGATGCAACGGGCGGTTTAAAAAAATTGACTGCCGCGGACTACGCTCTAAAAATTTTCTCCGAAAAACAAACTTTAAAATATCTTAAACGAGTTTATGGCAAACTTTTGCCGAACCGAATTATAAAACCGAACCGTTCCCTAAAAATTTTTGGCTTAAAAATTGTTCCCTTTCGCGTAAAGCACGCCCTCCGAGAAAAAACTTTTCTAACCCTGGGATTTAAAATTGGCCCGCTGGTTTACGCCTCGGACGTTAGTTCTATTCCCAAATCTTCGGAAAAATATTTTAAAAATGCCAAAGTATTATTTTTAGATAGCGCCATGTGGCTTGGCACAAAAATGGCTTGGCATTTATCAGTTGAACGGGCAATTGCTTTAGCCAAAAAATTCCACGCTAAAAAATTATATTTAACCCAAATCGGCCACAATTATCCGCCGCATAAAATTGCCCAAAAAGAAATCAACTCTTATTGTCGGAAAAACAAAATAAAATTTTCTGTAATTTTAGCTTACGACGGCTTAAAGATTAAAATTTAAAGAGGTCCCGCGTTGCCATAAACTCCTTGCTAAATCGGGAGTTTTTTGTTATGATATACATAAATCTTAATCTAATTTTAATTTTGAAAATACCGTAAAATCATATATGGCAAACATCAATTTTCCCCAGATGGAAGAAGAGATTCTAAAATTTTGGAAAGACAAAAAAATTTTTGAAAAAACTTTAGCAAAAAAAAGTTCTAAAGGTAACTTTATTTTTTTTGAGGGGCCGCCGACCGCTAATGGAAAACCTGGTCTGCACCATGTCGAAGCCCGCGCTTTCAAAGATATTGTTTGTCGTTATAAAACAATGCAAGGATTTTTTGTCGGTCGCAAAGCGGGCTGGGACACTCACGGTCTGCCGGTTGAACTCCAAATTGAAAAAGAATTAAAATTTTCAGGCAAACCCGACATTGAAAAGTACGGCATTGAGGCCTTCAATAAAAAGTGTAAAGAAAGCGTTTGGTATTATAAAGAAGAATGGGAAAAGATGACCGAGCGCATCGCTTTTTGGCTTGACCTCGAACATCCATATATTACTTATGAAAATTATTATATTGAATCTCTTTGGTGGATTTTAAAACAGATCTGGGATAAGGATCTACTTTACGAAGGAAATAAAATTGTCCCGCAATGTCCGCGCTGCGGGACTGCCCTTTCTTCACATGAAGTCGCCCAGGGCTATAAAAATATTCTGGAAACTTCGGTCTACATAAAATTTTTAGTTAGGGATCAAAAACTCGGCTTAAAAGAAAAATTACCACTCTACATCTTGTCTTGGACAACTACACCATGGACTCTTCCCGGCAATGTGGCCCTAGCGGTTGGCGAAAAAATCGATTATCTTATCATAAAACAAAACGAGGAATATTTAATTGTTGCCAAAGATCTGGCTGAGAAGACGCTCGAAGGGCAGCCGTACGAAATTGAAAAAGAACTAAGGGGTAAGGACTTAATCAATTTGGAATATGAACCGCTTTTCCCGGACTATCTCGATCCCGGCGAAAAACGCGCCTGGTATGTTACCTCGGCTGATTTTGTTTCGACTGAAGACGGCACCGGCGTCGTACACACTGCGGTCATGTATGGCGAAGATGACTTCAATTTGGGTAAAAAAATTGGCCTCCCTGAAGTCCACACGGTTGATGAAAATGGATTATTTCTTCCGAGTGTCAAAAAGTGGGCCGGAAAATTTGTTAAAAATGTTGAGCCGGAAATTATTGAAGATCTTAAATCTCGTAACCTGCTTTATCGGACTCTTGCCTACACTCATGATTATCCTTTCTGCTGGCGCTGCGGCACGCCGCTCCTCTACTACGCGAAACGTTCTTGGTTTATCAAAATGTCTGATCCGACAGTCAAAAAAAATTTATTAAAAAATAATCAAACAATTAATTGGGTTCCTGACTATATCAAAGACGGCCGGTTCGGCGAATGGCTCAGGGAAGTTAAGGATTGGGCTCTGACTCGTGAACGGTATTGGGGTACGCCACTGCCTGTTTGGAAATGCGCTTGCGGAGAAAAACATTTTGTGGGTTCAGTCGAGGAACTTGAAAAATTAAGCGGAAAAAATCTGAAAACTTTAGATCTCCACCGACCGTTTATCGACGCTGTCATTTTCCCCTGTCCAAAATGTGGCAGCGAAATGAGACGAACTCCGGAAGTGCTGGACTGCTGGTTTGATTCCGGATCCATGCCTTTTGCCCAGTGGCATTATCCGTTTGAAAATAAAGAAAAAATTGATAAAGGTGAACAATTCCCGGCCGAATTTATTTCGGAAGCAATTGATCAAACCCGCGGGTGGTTTTATACCCTGCTCGCCGTTTCAACTCTCCTGGGCCACGGCGCTCCTTACAAAAACGTCATCTGTCTCGGCCACCTGCGCGACGCCAAGGGTGAGAAGATGAGTAAATCAAAAGGCAACATTGTTGACCCATGGGATATTATCAATAAATATGGTTCGGACGCAGCCCGCTGGTTTTTTTACACGATAAACCAACCTGGCGATCCGAAAAATTTTAGCGTGGTTGAAGTTGATGGGGTCATCAAAAAATTCTTTTTAATTCTCTTTAATATCATCAGTTTTTATAAATTATACGCCGACAAAAAACCAGAAGGAAAAATAAAACCGTCCCATATTTTGGACAAATGGATCCTCGCGAAACTAAATCTCCTGACAAAAAATACTACCAAAAAGTTGGATGAATATGACGTAGTTGGTGCCGCTCGCGGTCTGCAGGATTTCAGCAATGAATTATCAACCTGGTATCTGCGACGCTCGCGGGATAGATTCAAGAGCGAAGGTGAAGAAAAAAACGAAGCGCTCGCAACTTTGCACCTTGTCCTTGCTACTCTTGGGAGGATACTCGCTCCGTTTACTCCTTTTGTTTCAGAAAAGATTTACCAGGAACTCGCGGAAAAAAATCTTTCCGTTCATCTTGAAACTTGGCCAAAATTTGAAAAAAAATTAGTTAACCAAAAAATATTAGATCAGATGGACTTGGCTAAAAAAATCGTGGAAACCGGACTTGCGGCGCGCGCCTCGGTCGGAATAAAAATCAGACAGCCGCTCGCCTCTTATTCTACTATACTCACAAAAGAGCTGTCGACGGAATATATTGAAATAATTAAAGACGAACTCAATATTTTGGAATTAAAATTCGGTGAAGATAAGTTAGATACGGAATTGACCGAGGAATTGAAAGCCCAAGGTCTGGTTCGTGAAATTGTCCGGACGGTTAATTCTCTCCGAAAAGAAGCTGGCCTTTCAATTGCTGACCGGGTTAACATTTATTATGATGGCAGCGAATCCGCGGAAAAGGCAATAGAAGAATTTGGCGAAAAAATTAAAAAAGAAACACTAAGCAATAACTTAGAAAAAGGCCGACCCGAAGTTTTAGGACAAAAAGAAATTGCGGGTGTCTGGCTTGGCATTAAAAAAATCTAATATGAACCTAAAACAAATTTTCGATTTAAGCATACAGATGGGCATTAATTCCGACTTACGCGGAAAAACGGCGGTTTTGAAAATGTTAAAACGGAAAAAAGAACAGTACGAAAAATTAAATAAAGAACAAAAAGAAGAGTTTGATCTTGAAGCGCTGACTAATCCATATTTGGATAGCCGAATCCATTTTGACTCGGGAAAAACTCCAATTAAAAAAATCCTCGCCGGCATTGATATGGAAGGTGACGAAATTTTCTTAGCTGACCGGCTTGGCGCTGATTTAATTTTAGCCCATCACCCGCGAGGCAAAGCCCTTACGGACTTGGCGGACGTAATGCATTTGCAGGCGGATGTTTATGCCCAATATGGTGTGCCAATAAACGTCGCCGAGGCTGTACAAAAATCGCGAATTGAGGAAGTGGCTCGCGGCGTAAATCCTGTTAATCACTATCGTCCGATTGATATTGCCCGCCTTTTAAAAATCAGCTATATAAATGTCCATACACCTTGCGATAATTTGGTAGCCAATTTTCTAAAGAAAAAAATCACCGCGGCCAAACCGGAATATGTCGGCGACATTTTAAAATTATTAAAAGAAATTCCTGAATATAAAGAAGCAATAAAACTCGGCGCCGGACCGCGGCTCTTCGCCGGCCATCCGGAAAATCATTGTGGCAAAGTGGCGGTCACGGAAATCACTGGCGGAACTGAACCCTCAGCAAAAATTTATGAAAAGCTTGCTCAAGCCGGGGTTGGCACAATTATCGGCATGCACCAATCCGAAGAACATAAAAAGGAAGCCGAGGCGGCGCACATCAACGTTATCATCGCCGGACACATGTCATCCGATTCACTCGGTATGAATTTATTTTTAGATGAACTGGAAAAACGAGGAATTCAAATTATTCCATGCTCCGGATTAATTCGCATCAAAAGATTTAAAAAGAAAAAATAATTTTATGATTTCCTATCTCAAAGGAAAAATCATTTATAAAGGTGGCCATTTCGCTATTGTGGAGACAGGCGGCGTCGGTTATCAAGTTTTTCTCCCGGAATCGCATCTTTTAAAATATAAATCCGGGGAAATTATTGAGGTCTTCACCCATGAATACGCACGCGAAGACAGCCGGGAACTTTACGGCTTTGGCACGGCCGAAGAATTAAGATTTTTCTGGCAATTAATTGGCATCTCTGGCGTTGGCCCAAAGCTGGCCCACAAACTTATCTCTGCTTATAAACTGGAAAAATTAGAAAAGGCTGTTTCCGAAGGCGATCTGGGTATTCTCGGAACTATTCCCGGCGTGGGCAAAAAAACCGCCCAAAAAATAATCCTGGAATTAAAAGGCAGGCTCGTAACCGGAAAAACCGTTTCGGGCGATAATGAAATTGTGGATGCCCTTGTCCGCCTTGGATATTCCAAAAATGAAGCACAGGAAGCGGTCGGAAAAATAGGTGAAGAAGTGGAAGGCGCGGAAAACAAAATTAAAGCGGCCCTAAAAAATCTGGGCAAATAAAATGTTAGAAGTTAAACAAATCGACGATAAAATTAAATGGAATGATTTTTTATTAAACCAGCCGACTCAGACTGGGATTTTTTTACAGAGCGCCGAGTGGCTGGATTTTCAGGAGATAAATGGCCATAAAATTTACCGGCTCGGTTTAGTTGATGAAAAAAATAATCTTAAGGCGATCTGTGGCGTGCTTGTAAAATTACTGCCGTTCAGGAAAGGATATTTTTATGCTCCTCGAGGCCCGGTCGGCGAACCAGAAGAGCTAATCGACAAAATTAAAAAAACCACTCAAAAAGATGGAGCTATATTTTTAAAAATAGAACCGCTGACAGAAATCTTGCTACCACCACTACTGCGCGTCGCGTCCGTTCAACCAAAACAAACGCTCGTTTTAAATCTCCTAAAAACCAACGAAGAATTGCTTTCTCTAATGCACGAAAAAACTCGCTATAACATTCGTCTGGCAGAGAAAAAAAATCTGGTTTTAAAAACCGGGGCTCTGGAAGATTTTTGGAAATTGATGGAAGAAACTACTGCCCGTGATAAATTTCATGCACACCCCAAAAAATATTATGAATCCATGCTAAAAAATATAAACGGCGATGGGAAAACAGAAATGCGCGCGGAACTTATGGTCGCTTATTTTGAAAACATGCCACTCGCCGCCGCCATCGTCGGATATTTTGGCGACACGGCCACTTATCTTCACGGCGCCTCCTCACATGAGTATCGAAGTTTAATGGCCCCATATTTTCTGCACTGGGAAATTATTAAGGAAGCAAAAAATCTTGGTTATAAATTTTACGATTTTTGGGGAATTGATGAAAAAAAATGGCCGGGAGTCACTCGTTTTAAAAAAGGCTTTGGTGGTTTTGAAATTTCTTATCCCGGAACTTTTGATTTGCCAATTAATAATTTGTGGTATAAAATTTACAATCTTGCTAAAAAAATTTTAAAGCCCTCGTAGTTGAATGGATACAACGCCTCCCTCCGGAGGAGGTGGTGCAGGTTCGATTCCTGCCGAGGGCATTAATAAATAATATGGAAGGTGAGAGAAAAATACATGAACAAAAAGATAATATGGCTAATGCAAGACGCGGTGTCGAATTAACTAAAGAAATTGCCATTCGGCATGAACAAGAGTTAAAAAAATAATCAAAGAACGCGGCGGCAATGTCTTAGAAGCAATAACTGAAGGAGAAGTTACTACTCTGCAATTAATAAACGAATTCGAAGATCTAGCCAAAGAACGCGGCGTGGATTTAGACGATTTTTATAAAATGGCCGGCCGCTTATCATTTTTTGGCCATGGATTTGAGCAAACGGCTTTTATACAGATAATGATTCATGGCAGAAAAATAGAATAAATCTTTGTTACAATAAAAAAAGAGTGAACCCTTGGTCCACTCGCCCCCCCTCTCTCACGTCAGTGATGGCATCTCGGATCCGGCAGAAACGGCTCGCCCCGCTGGCGAACACTCTCAACATCAAGTGTCACGCCACGCTTCGCGTTCCGCTCGTCCAGCCAGTATGAAAACGTCTGCCAGACGAAATTGACTATCGCGCCTGGAGTACGTACTGGTACGAGAAGAGTCCGCCCGATTGGCGAATTACGAACCTTCTCGATCCATTGGCCGATGTTCATGTCCGTCCCCTATTTTTTGTCCTTCGATCCGCCGTATCGCCGAACAATGAGCTCTGCGTCGCGCATCGAAAGTTCCCTCCGATTGAACCTCAAATTGGCATAGGCCCTCGGACCGAGCATCCTCCGCAGATATTCGTTGGCCTCCTGCCAATTCGGCGCATCCGGCCTCTCCGTCATGGAAGAATCTCCGCCTCCGATCGGCGCTCCGCCTTCCTGTCCGAATCGACACATTGCTGATCCTCCTTCTATCATAAACTTAGTTTAAAATCTTAAAACCGTCAACTCAAAACCCGCCTTATTGTGGCGGGTTTAAATTTTAATTTCTTTATCACTTATCGCACAATCCCCTTGCCCTCTGCTCCCGGATCGCCGTCAAGATTGGAAGTTAACGCCTCTCCGGTTTTCGTAATTATTGCCCCGGTTGATTTATCAGTCGCTGTTAAATTCGTTCCCAAAAGCAAAGTTAAAAGTTTACCTTTTTCTGCCGCGGTAGGCGTAACTAAAATTTCAAAATTAACACCAAGGGCATTAACATCAAGCGGCATCCTATTTAGTGTCCAAGAAACTTCACGCGTCGCCTCGTTGAATTTCAGTTCGCCGGCGGTAATTTCATGTTTATTAGACCAACGAATGTTCTCTGGCAAGATAGTGCTTATTTTCAAATCTGTAATTTCGTGCAAAGAGTTTGTTATGTTCCAAAAAATTCTGTAGGCCGTGGCTTCTCCAACTCTGGGAGGAAGAGGGCCGCTGCCAACGGCGATATTATCATCGTTAAAGTAACGCGCCGCTGTTTGCAAAACCATGTCGCTGTTTATTTTAAAATTAATTTTATTGCTTTGAATTGTTTCCTCTGCCCCGTCCGCCCCATTTTTCCCGACATTAACTTCCACCCAGCTTTTAACTTCAAAATCTTTAGTGCCCCAATTTTGAAATTCGGAAAAAGGTTTTATCCTCATCTGGAGATTAATTGTTTCTTCCACGCCGGGCGCTAGTTTGGAGAGATTGGTAACCTGCCGTTTCGTCCAAGTAATTGTTCCCTGACGAATTTCCGGAGAAAGCTGGGTGCCGAGCACTGTTCCATTATAATCATCTTTGAAGGTGGCCCAATCTAAAATCATTTTGTTGTTGCGCGAAGTTGATTCAAATACCATTTTTATTTCAACGTCAGACAAATCTGTTTTATCTTTATTTTGATAAACAATGGCGTAATTCAACGTATCCCCAAAATTTAACGCGCGATCTTTGGAATCGCCGTTTAAAATAAGTGTCGGGAGGATTGCCCCGGCTAAAACATTTGTCTTGAAATAATTTTCTTTCTGCAGATAAAATTTTTCTCCTTTCATAAATCCTATCTGCACCTTGAATTCCTTTTCTCCTTCAGCGGCCGAACCAAACGACCCCAAAAAATTAATCTCCTTTTCTTCATTCGGCACTGCCTCAAGAATTTCCCAACTTGATATTTCCTTTTCTCCCTGTTTTTCTTTAAAAGAAAAATCTGCGGGGGCGATTACAGAAATTTTTATACCCTGAAGTGTTGCCTCTCCTGTATTTTCATATTTTATTTTAAAAGACGTCTCCTTATTAGTTAAAATTCTTTCTGGGCCGGAAAGAGACACGTCTAAAAGGGAACTTTGTATTTTTGTTACAGCCGTAGCCACTTTTTGAAATTCAGAATTAAAATCTGCCGGCTTATAAGTTAAAACTGCCTGAAGTGTCTCTAGGGATTCCTCCGCGCCGAAAAGTGATCCTATGATTTTTATCTCCCCTCCCTTGCCCGCGGCGATGCTTCCGATTCTCCAAATATTTTCTCCGTCCGAGGAAGCGGGTTCCGCTCCGCTTTGTGCGAAATCATCCGGCAATCTTACTCTTATTTCCGCCTGGCCGAGAGGGACTGTCTCGTTATTTTTATATTTTATTATAAATTCCACGTTTTCTCCGCCCGCGATAGTATCTGGCGAAATTATTTCCAGATTTACATTTTCACCAGTAAAAGCCCTGCCCCGCCCAAAAAAGAAAAATCCTGCCCAGGAAAGCGCCGCGGCACAGACAAAAAATATCAGCGCCCCCAACATAAATCTCTTCACCCTGCTCTTTTTCTTATGATAAATTTTTGACATATCCGAAATTTCACCGTCTTGGTCTTCGTAAATTTCTCTTAGTTCTTTTTCAAGCTCTTTTTTACTTAAATGTTTTTCTTTTCCCTTGGGAAGTGCGGGCCGACGAACAGTCTCTAACATTTTTTCTTCTTTTATGGGAGGCAATTCCACCATTTCTTCTGCTGCCTCAATCATTTTTACCTCTTTTCCTTTGCGGCTTGCCATTTTTTTAATCGGCCGGACTTTAACCACTTTTTTCTTTTTTTCTTTTGTCTCTGCCATATTTTAAATTTAATTATTTTAAAAATTATCTAATCTGCTAAAGTAAAACCGAATAAATAAAATCTATCCGAATCCAATTGGCTCTGAGATTCTATTGACACCGCACCAACTTTCACGCCGTTTCCCGATTGCCAGGCCAACTGCCACTCGCAAGGAAAACTTAAGCTACTCGTGAAATTTGATAATACTCCCGATTGTTTTTGAACTAACAGTTGATAAACTTCGCTCGAATCCTTTTTTTGTCCAAATTTCTCTTCAAAATTATCCCACCAACTTTTCTCCAAAACCGACAAAGAAAGTCTAAAAGGTAAAATATATTCTAGGGTAACCGTAGCCGTCTCACCCGGATCAACTTGAACCCAATTTCCAAAAACTGTTTTGCCGGACTCGCTGGAAATTGATGTTCCACTCGGCGCGTCGACCGAAGATCTTTCGCTATTTTTTAAATCAATATCAATTTTATAATCACCCTCCGGTTTTTCAAACAGGCTTGCCGGCGGAGCTTCAAATCCTGTAGCTGAAATTAAGGAACTGCCAAGAGGAACATAAACTCTTAGGTAATCGACATTCCTAACGCCGGTAAACAATTCTCTTTTAATTCCTTTATGCGCTCTCGTAATAGTTAACTTATTTTTAATATAGCCGCCTTCAACGATATTCGTTTCAAGATTTACTGCCTGTTCTATCACCCGATCGGTTTTTTGCCCGCCTATGTTAGTATTAACCACAGCCAGATAATCCACCTTTTCCGGAACGGATTTTACTTCTCCGCCCCAATCAAAATTTTTAATTTCGTGTTCTATTTCCGGAAAAGTAGAATAAAGCAAAATATTTTTTTCCTTCTGCGCGCGAAGAAGTGTTGATAAAATTTCACCAAACTGTTTCGGTCCGGCGGAAATTAATTTGGCTATCAATTTCGGGGCCATATCACCAATGATTTTCTTCGGCTTATTCTCCGCCTTGTCGTATTCTATTTCCACGGCTTTTTGAATTTCTTCAATGAAATTTTCTTTACTTAGAGTTTTACCGTATTCTGGCATTTCAATCGGACCGACAACGGCTAAAAGATCTGCGATTAAATCTGCGTTCACGGCAATAACTCCGTCAATAGTGGGTCCACCGCTTTTTTCATAAAACCATTTTATTTTTTGCGCAGATGTCGGAAAATCAAAAAACCAGTTCGCGTCCTGAAGCTGCCACCTGGCCGCGATAAGTTGCAATGGTTCAGGCGAGGCAATTCTCTCTTTTAGCGATCCTTGAAAATCGTAAGACCCTCCGCCCGGCACTTCCATATTTTTTATTTCTCCTCGATCAAAATCAACCAGAGCTAAACTTCCAATAAAACCGCCTGTCGGCCGTATTTCTCCGGGATTTTGGAAAATCACTAAGTATCTTTTGTCCATTTCGTCGCCCAAAAATTTTATCAGTAAATCGGAAACCGAAATTAAATTTTTCATACTGGAAACGAGCTGCGGTAATTTTCCTTGTAAGATTTGAAAAACCTCCCGCTTGTCCTCGGGCACGGCCTGAATTTTTATGGCATAAACCTTATCCGATGCTGCAGCCACGTCGGGCAGGACCATTGACAAATGATCTCTTAAAATTTTTAACTTTTCTGTTAATTTTTTATCGCTCGCCGCCGCGGGAAAATTAGCTAAACTTCTAAGAATATTCTCCCCGGCCAAGGTTAATTTTTCTCCAGCAAAAAGGAGCGCTTCGCCCGCTTCCAATTTTTCTCCCTCGCCTGGCATAGCTCGGAGAAGATTTAAAACAATGGAATTAACTTGTCCAATTTCTTCGCCCGAACGGGAAAAAGCGCGCGCGGCCTGGCTGAAATTATCCGCCGCGCCGGAAAAATCAGCACTCATAATTTCCACGCCGCCAGCCGATAAATTTGCGTAAGCCTCTTCGGCCGTCTGAAGAGTTGCTTTTTCGGTCTCTCGGAGCGACTCGTAATAAGAAAATGTTTGGAGCGGCAGGATAAAAAGAAAAGCTAACGCTCCAAAACTTAATAATTTTTTACAATCAGCGAAGGCAAAACTTAAAAATTTAAAAAATCTGGGAACAGCAAGAATCCCCAACCCTAAATTTTTAAATAATCTCTGCGGACCGCGGAGGAAAAAAGAGATAAAATTTCTAACATTTCTCGTAAGGGCAATTCTTGCGCGGACAAAAGTCAACCTGTTTATTCTCTCGCGTTTGACTGGAGCCTTAAAGCCCGCTGTCCTTACCGACTCTTCCGGAAGTTTTACTGCCTCACTTTTTTTCGCCACTACTTTTTTCAAATCTAAAACATGCGGCGACGGGTGTTCTCCCATGTTCGGGGCTATTTTCATCTCCAATTTTTTTTTAATTCTTGCCGGCATTTTGGTAAATTTGTAAAGTTTTTTCGGCTAAATTTTTCCAACTATATTTTTTAACCTGTTCCAGGCCCAATTTTATAAGGTTTTTCCGCGTCGGCTCGTCTGTCCAAACAAATTTTATTTTTTCTATCATGTCTTGCTCGTCTTTTGGATTAAAATAAATCGCGGCATCACCATAAATTTCCGGAAGGCAGGAGGAATTTGAAGCCGCAAGCGGCAAACCATAGCTCATAGCTTCAAGGCCAGGTAGACCAAATCCTTCCACAAATGACGGAAAAACATAAACTCGCGCGTTGCGGTAGAGATCGGCTAGAACCGCCTCTGAAACAAAATCTGTAAAAATAATATTTTTTTCAATCGGCGTTCCTTTAATTTCCCCTTTCATCCTTTTATAAAAATAATCCTCACGGCCGACAAGCACTAACTGGCAATTCAAATTTAATTTAGGAAAAATTTTTATCAGTCCTTCTAAATTTTTATGCGGATAAGCGTTGCCGACGTAAAGCAAATACGGTTTTGTAATTCCAAATTTCACTAGGTGTTTTCTCTCCGGCATCTTTAACTGGCCATACTCCACGCCGTCGCAAGCTTCGTAGGTGACGGCGATTTTTCCCGGATTGATTTTAAAAAATTTTACCAATTCTTTTTTTGTGCAATCGGAAACGGTAATGACTTTTTTTGCCCGCCGAAGGCCAAGACCGATCACGAGCCGATAACCAAAATATTTTATTTTATAAAGTAACGGACCGAGAGTTGTCGCCCGCGGAGTTGGAAATTGAAGCAAAATCAAATCATGAATTGTCGCGACAAATTTTGTCGAACAAAAAATAGGAATGTTAAAGTGCGGAAAATGGACAAGGTCTAGTTTTTCCCGCCGGATCGCGAGTGGCATCATTATCTGTTCTTTTAAACTGTACCATGGATAGTCGGCCAAAACTTTTTTGAAATTGGAAAATTTGGGAGCGTAATAATCCCAATTTTCTTTTCGCAAAAAAATTATGTATTCATTTTGGGGACCCGCCCCGTACGAAGTAGAGGTTTTGTCAGTGTGTCCACCATTCGATTTCTCTTCTGACTGTTGCCCAGCCGAGTTCATCGGTTTACTGAAACTTCGTATGGGGTCAAGTTTTTCCAGATTTTCTACCAATCGCTCCACATATCTTCCCAAACCCTTACCCACCGGCCCAAAAAAACGAGCATCAATACCTATTTTCATAGATTAATTATAGCAAAAAATCGTACACAAGTAAAAAGAGGGCCTCTTTGGCCCTTTGCATCTTTCTTTTATTTAACAATTACTGATTAATTAGCGACAAAAATTCCCTCGCGGCATTTGTCCAGCTAAATTTTTCCGCTTGCGCTTTGCCTTTTTCAATCAAGGTAGCGCGTAGATTTTCATCGGTCAAACATTCAGCCATTACTTTTGCCAGCTCGGCCGGATTATTTGGATCAACCATCAAAGCCGCTTCGCCGATAACCTCGGGCAAAGATGAAACTGAACTTACAATTGCCGGCGTTCCGGCTCGGGTCGCTTCTAATGGAGGAAATCCAAATCCCTCATAGAAAGACGGGTAGACAAAAAGTTTGGCCAATTTATAAAAAGAAAATTTTTCTTCGGGAGAAATATAATTTATAAATTTGATATCATCGCGCGCCGGACTTTTTTCCGCGCGGGCCAATATTTTTTTATAAAGCCACCCCCGCGGACCGACAATTACCAGCTGATAAGCAGATAAGCCAATAGGCTGATAAGATTTTAAAATTTCAAACGCGCGGACCAGACCATCAATATTTTTTCTTGGTTCAAGCGTCCCCAAAAATAAAATAAAATTATCTGGCAAATTATATTTTTTATTAACTTCGTCAATATCTAAAACATTTTCACGGCAGGCGACGCCGGAATAGATTATTTTTATTTTTTCCGCGGGAATTTTATAAAAATTAATCAAATCTCTTTTTGTATTTTCCGAAACGGCGATAATTTTATCTGCGCCGCTGATTAATTTGCGCGGATTTATAAACCAATGCCATAATTGCCGCTTCCAAGAAAAAAATTTCGGAAAAAATTCAAAAGATAAATCGTGAACCGTGATTATTTTTCGGAGGCCAGACGATAGAGCAATAAAATTTAGATTTGGAATAAAAAATAAATCAATTTTACCTTTTGGCAATATTGTCTTATCAACCCTGGGCCGCTTCAAAAATTTAAAACAAAAATTCAATAATTTGTTCGGCCAACCAAATCCACAAAAATGAACATTCTGATGTTTTTTCCACTCTGCCAAAAAATTATCTCCAACTTTTTTAAAGGAATTATAAAAAAGATAATATTGATTTTCTTTATCAATATTAAAAATGGCGTTCAAGAGTTCATACGTATACTCCCCAACGCCACTCCGCTCTTTTTCAAGTAATGATCTTACGTCAATGCCGACATTCATATTATTTACTCTGAAATTCTTGCCAACTATTTTCTATGTAGCTTTTTATTTTATCCTTAAAGGTTGTTGTATCAAATTGCGCCGCGTGCCCCCGAATTTCCTCCGGTCTATATTCTTCTGGATTAAATCTAATAATCGTATGCGCGAGCGATTCCCAGCTTTGATCCGGGAAAAAAGTTCCCGTTTTCCCCGCGGCCACCGTTTCCGTCGCTCCGCCTTTAGGATAGGCAATAACCGGCCGACCAGAAGCCATAGCTTCAATTACCATTAAACCAAAATCTTCTTCCTGCGGATGAATAAAGGCGATGCATTTTCCATACAACTCTTTTTTCTCTTCATCAGTTACCTTTCCTAAAAATTCAATATTAGCCTTGGCCATTTCTTTTAATTTTTGCAATTCCGGACCTTCGCCAAAAATTTTTAAAGGAATGCCGAGTTTGTTAAAAGCCTGCACAACCAAATCGAATCTTTTATATGGCACCAATCTCCCGCCGGCTAAATAATATCTTTTTTGCGCCTCAGAAATTTTAAATTCTGAAACATCAACCGGCGGATAAATTACCTCGCTTTCCCGGCCGTAATATTTGGAAATTCTTTTCTGGACGGTTTTGGAATTGGCGACAAATTTATCAACTCTCTCGGCCGCCATCCGATCCCACATTCTAAGTTTCGGAAGCATTAACGACACGGCCTTTTTCACGAGCGATCCATGTGACAATTCTTTGATATAAAGATGCGTATCGGTCCAAAGATATCTTGTCGGCGTATGGCAATAACAAATGTGCAGGGCATCCGGGCGCGTAATCACGCCCTTTGAAAGCGCGCTGGAATTTGAAAGAACCACATCGTAGCTGTCCAATTCGTGTTTTTCCGTAGCCAGTGGCATCAGGGGCAAAAACCATTTAAATTTTTTTACTCCCCCGGGAATTTTTTGAATAAAAGATGTTCTGATATTTTTTCCGTCAAACTCCGCTCCCATTTTTTTCTTATCATAAACCAGGGTATAAACCGGAGCTTCTGGAAAAATTTCCCGAAAAACCCTAAGCACCCTTTCCGCCCCTCCATCTTGCGTCAGATGATCATGAATCAAAGCGACTTTCATAAATCTAGGCACTCCCCTTGCCGAATAAAACAACTAAAGGGGTTTTAAACAAAATATACAAATCGAGTTTTAGCGACCAATTTTCAATATAATATACATCAATTTTAACTTCTTCTTCAAAATCAAGATCGGCCCGACCGGAAATTTGAGCAAGACCCGTGATGCCCGGCTTAACAATTAAAACTTTTTTGTGGTGTTTTTTATACCTAGCAACCTCTTCGGGCAAATGCGGCCGCGGACCAGCCAAACTCATTTTTCCAGTCAACACTAAAAAAAACTCTGGCAACTCATCAATACTGAAACGTCGGATAAATTTTCCCACGCGCGTGATTCGCGGATCATCTTTAATTTTAACAAGCGGCCCTTTTCTAAAATCCTGCTCGGCCAGCGCTGTGTAGCGCAAATTATGGGTGTGCGGCTTCATGGATCGAAATTTAAAGTAATGAAAGGGGGTGCCATTCTGGCCGACTCTCTCTACGGGCGTTCCATCATCCAGTTTGCTCCAAAAAATCGGACCGCGAGAATCTAGCTTAATGGCAATAGCCGTTAAAATCATGATCGGCGAAAAAAGAATCATCAAAATCAACGAACCAATAATATCAAAAATTCTTTTATAAATTCTCCCCCAACCTTCAAGGCGAGTTCTTTTAATTTCCGCAACCGGCACACCGGCATAATCACGGATATCAATTTTAGCTGCTTGTACGGAAAAAATATCAGCCGAATACTTAAAAACTATGTGATGCTCGTTGCAGAAATCAATAAGATTCATCGTCTCCTCCCGACTCGCTCCTCCTTGCGCCTGAATTATTTCGTCAACTCCGACAGCCCGATAAATTTCTTCAAGCTCCCTCGCCGCTTCGTCATCAAATTTCTTGTATCTTTTAATAACCTTTAAGCCAAGCCCTGAATTTTTATAAAATTCATTAACTAAAATATCAGCCGCTTTATCTTCACCGACAATCACAACTCGATGAACGCCAATACCTCGACGAAAAAACGCCCGTTGAATAAAGCGCGTGGCTAACCGGCCAAAACTCACAAAAATAATGGCAAAGATCCAGGCAGCAAGAATTATAAAGCGGGAAGAAAATAAATCACGATTGAAAAAAATCAAAACAATTATGACAGCTAAACCGGCAGAACACGCTAAAAAAATTTTGGCGAGTTCGTCTAAAATTCGCCTCGTTCCGCCAATCGTGTAAAGTCCAGAGAGGGCAAAAATAGCAAGCCAAAGAAAACCTGTGAGCGCCGCGATATTTAAAAAATTACCAAAAGGCATTTCATAAATAATCGGTCGCAGAGCGGCAAATGTTTCAAATCTTAAAAAATAAGCAGCCAGAGCTGCCAAGATGAGCATTAAAAAATCCAGAGGAACCAAGATGACGGAAAAAATAAGTTCTGATTTTTTGAGCATAATAATGTTATTTAGTTTGTCTGCCAAGATTTACTTTATCAGCATGATGTTGTTCAACTCCTTTTTTTATTTCTGACCAATTTTTTATCCATTCCCGCCCATCGCCCGCCGGCCTTATTCCTCCATCTTCCGTTTTTTCTATTCGCATGCAAAACCCTGCCTTATTTTTTTCTAAATACAGAAAACTTTTTTGCTCGTCGCAGAAATTCATTAAATCCTCTTCAGAAAAACCTGGCCATGAATATTGGCCATCACGAATGGGCCGCAACGGAGTTCCTTTAGCCGATTGGACGTAAGCTTTGCTATGAATATTAAATCGATAAATGCCGGGTTGCCAATCAGAGGTATCAACTTCAAGCCAACCGGGAAATTTTTCACTCTCTAAAAGATCGACTGCTTCAATGCCAGAAATGCGATGACCCGGCGTATTTTTGTTTGTTTCTTCTTCGGCTCGTTCCTTTAAAACCCGCTCGTCATTATTATCAGTCGGACCTTCAACCCTCGAACCAATCCATAGTTGCGCCTCTCTTAACCCCAACAATTCCGTGTTTAACAAAAATAAATTTTTATCTTGAACTTTAATAAATTCTTTCATAAGTGATCCCCTAAAATTTATCCGAGTAACTATAAGCCGGATTCTGTATCCCGCAATGATGCGAAACGGTAATCATCTATCTGGGATCACGATTGCTCGCAACCTCAAGCGGCTATTTTTGCCTTGCACCGGATAGGTGTTTTCCACGGCGCCTGTCACCAGGCTGTCCCGCGTGAGCTCTTACCTCACGATTTCAACCTTACCCGCCCCGCAATACTGCGGGGTCTCACCCCGACTTTCGTCGGGATTCGAGCGGTATATTTTCTGTTGCACTGTCCGTGGGCTTCATCAAATGATGTTCGATTAAGCTGCCCCCGCCGCGTAAACGGCAGACGCAACACAAACAACAATGCATACTCCCCGTCGCTGTTAGCGACTATCTCTCTTTCGACTTTATGTCGAAACGGTGTCCGGACTTTCCTCCCCCTTTTCCCCGATCTTAAACGGAAAAATGAGAGCGATTACCCATTACTCGGATAAATTTTAAGGTACCAAAATATCTCTTAAAATAACACAATTTATAGATAATGTCAAGACCTTTTTCACGTTCAAAATTACTAGACCATGATGCTAAAAATCCAAATGTCAAAATCTAAATGACAAATCAATGATTAAAATCTAAAATCTAAATTTTGACATTGATATTTTGGATTTGATTTGACATTTGAGCTTTGGATTTTGGAATTCTACCCCAACCCCGTTTTCTTTTTCACTTCAGCCAAAGTTTCGGCGGCCAATTTTCTTGCTCGCTCCGCGCCGACTCGCAAGATTTCCTGAACTTTTTCTGGATTCTTTTCCAACTCTTTTCTTTTCTTTCTAAAATCCTCAAACTCATCAGCTATATTTTTAACTAAAATATTTTTGCAATCAAGACATCCAAATTTAGCATGGCGGCAAGAATCCGCCACCATTTTTATTTGCTCGGGCAAAGACATTATTTTATGCAAACTATAAATATTACAAATTTCTGGAGTACCCGGATCGGTCGCCCGCTTTCTTGCTGGATCAGTAACGGCCGGCGCCAATTTTTTCCAAATTTCTTCCGGCGTATCAGAAAGTAAAATTCCCCCGCCGCCGGTCTTGCTCATTTTTTTCGTCGGATCATCTAAGGACATTATCCTTGCCCCTTTTGTCAGCGCTTCTTTGGGCAAAGGAAAAGTTTTGCCAAACATTTTATTAAAACGGTTGGCAATTTCCCGCGCCAGTTCAATATGCGGCAGCTGATCTTCTCCGACCGGCACGATATTTGCTTTATAAATCAAAATATCCGCCGCCATCAAAACCGGATAAGATAAAAGTCCGAGATTTATATATTCTGGATGCAACGCCACTTTTTCTTTGAAAGTCGGCACGCGTTCCAGCCAGGAAACTGGCGTGATTGTCCCCAAAATCCAGGCAAGTTCAGCGTGTTCCGGAACGTGGGACTGGACAATCAACGTACTTTTTTTCGGATCAATCCCAGCGGCCAGATAATCCAACACCACTTCATATTTTTCCTTCATCATTTCTTTCGGATCGTAGGGCGTGGTCATGCCGTGATAATCAACCACAGCAAAAATGCAATCGGCTTCGTCCTGAAGTTTTAACCAATTCTGAATTGCGCCAAAATAATTGCCGATGTGCAATCTTCCAGATGGTCTTATTCCTGAAAAAACGCATGGTTTCATATATTTATATTATACCTCAATTATGACTGGAAGTACCATTGGCCGGCGTTCGGTTTTGGTAAAGAGAAATTGGCCGATGTTGTCGCGGATTTTATTTTTGATGAAGACATTATCTGCCGCGGATTTCGGATCGCGATCAGAAATTAATTTTTTCACCTTGGCGCGAACCTGTTCGATTAATTCTTTGCTTTCCCGCATATAAACAAACCCACGGGAAATAATATCCGGACTGCCAATTAAATAACCCGTCTTTGCGTCAATCGTAGTGATAATAACAATCATTCCGTCTTCAGCCATCATCTTCCGATCGCGCAACACAACTTGACTCACATCGCCCACGCCAAGGCCGTCCACCATCACGTAGTCGGACGGAACATGCTGCGGGGTAAGCCGTCCCGTCGCGCCATAAGAATCTTTTGACGCTGCCTGAAACTCCATCACCTGACCATTATCCGCCACAAAAATATTTTTGGGATCAAAACCAATACTCTCGGCAACTTTCGCGTTCAACCGAAGATGCGAATGGCTGCCTTCAATGGGAATAAAATATTTTGGATTAACCAAACGAACCATCAGTTTAATATCTTCCGCTTTGGCATGGCCGCCGGCGTGAATATCCATCATTTTGTAGTGGACAACATCCGCGCCTTTGCGATAAAGTGTATCTTTCAATCGCTGAATTGTCCGCTCGTTTCCCGGCACAACCGATGAGGAAAAAACAACCGTGTCCTTCGGTTCAATTCTCACAAATCGATGTTCTTCGTTAGCAATTCTCATCAAAACCGCGCGTTCCTCTCCTTGAGCACCAGTGCAGACAATGATAATTTTTTCCTGAGGGAAATTATGAACGTCAGCAATATCAATTAATGTTCCCTGCCTTACTTTGAGGTAGCCGAGCATTCTCATAATTTCCACATTAGTCTTCATACTGAAGCCATCAACCGCGACTTTCTTTCCCATTTCCTCAGCAATACGAATAATTTGTTCAACCCTTGAAAGCAAGGAAGAAAATGTTCCAATAATAATTCTTCCTGGCGCTTTTTCTATTAATGTTTTTAAATTTTTTCCAATTTCATGTTCAGAAATTTGGTGACCTTCTTCTGGAGCGTTCGTGCTGTCGGACATTAAGGCCAAAACTCCCTGCCGTCCGACTTCGGCAATTTTCGCAAAATCAGCCGGCCGTTCATCAACCGGCGTGTAATCAAATTTCCAATCGCCAGTGTGCACGACCGTTCCGACTGGCGTATGTACCACAACCGCCACAGAATCCGGAATATTATGATTTACATGAATAAATTCTAATTTGAATTTTCCCAAAGTTATAACATCCTCGGTTTTTACCACAGCCAAATTCAATTTCGCGCTTTTATAATCTTCTTGACGTTTTTTAATAATGGCCAAAGTTAACTGCGTGCCATAAATCGTAGGATTACCAAGGCGCGGAACAAGATGCGGGATGCCGCCAATATGATCGTAATGACCGTGAGTAATAATTATGCCGCGAATATTTTTTTCCTTGCCTTTCAGATAAGAAATGTTGGGAATAATATAATCAATTCCCGGCATGTCTTCCTCCGGAAATTGCAAACCCATATCAATTAAAATGATATCGTTTTCATATTCCAAAAGAGTCATGTTTCGGCCGACTTCTTCCAAGCCGCCGAGCACAATCACTTTTAGTTTGGGCGTTCCAGGGCCTTTGGAAAAAAATTTTCCGCTGCCCTGCCCTTTTTGTTTTTTTGTTTTTTTATAATACACCATATAAAAAATTAAAAGTTAAAAATGAAAAATGAAAAATTTTTAATTTTGCATTTTTAATTTTGAATTTCCATGCCCAGGGGGAGACTCGAACTCCCATGACCTTACGATCGCTGGCACCTGAAGCCAGTGCGTCTGCCAATTCCGCCACCTGGGCAAAATTTAACAATCAACTTATCGTTTTTTAAAATCTAAAATCCCCGATCTTAAATCTAAAATTTCCTATTTCCACTGTCTTTTTATTTCTTTATGCCAATTTGAAATTCCGGCGAAACGGTCGCTCGGAACATTGATGCGCGCGACATCGATCCCCAGGACATCGGCACTGACAACATAAGTGTAGCGAGGGCTATAGAGAAAAATGGCCGGAATATCGTCGGCTAAAATATTTTGAAATTCAAGGTATTTTTTTGCTCGTTCTTCCGTATTATCTGTTTGCCTTGCTTCTTCAAGCAATTTATCGGCATTGCGGTTGGCATAAAGAGACAGGTTGAGTCCCGGATCTTCAATTTGAGAAGAATGCCAAAACGGAAAAGGGTCTGGGTCAAAACCAAGAATTGTGCCAAGCATTAATGATTCATAAACGCGCGGACGAATAACTTCTCTTTGGATTCTCGTTGAAGAAATAATATTTAATTCAACTTGCACTCCAATCGCCTCCCAGTCTGTTTTAATAATTTCTGCGACCTTCGTATACTCCAGCCGATCAACTGTTGTTAAAGTTATCTTCAAAACTTTATCGCCTTTTTTACGAAAAATTTCTCCTTCTGCCAGTTTAAAACCCGCCTTTTCCAAAGTCTCCCACGCCAAACCTTGGTCAAAAACAATTTTTTTAACATCCGGAGAATAACCAGTATGCCCCGGCAAAATCGGACCGTCAATTACTTCTCCCTTTTGGCCTAAGGCCTCTTCAACAATTTTATTTTTATCTATTCCTTCCGCCAAGGCCTTTCTAACTGCCTTATCTTTTAAAAATTCATTATTTTTTTGGTCAAAAAAGATCGCCGTGTATTGAGGCAAACTAAGAAAATATTTTTTAAATTTTTTGCTTTGAATTGTGTTTTCTGTTTCTTCTGGTAAAAAACTGACTCCCTCAATATTTTTATTTTGCAGGGCAGCCACGGCCGAGCTATAATCGGGATAAAATTTAAAAACTAATTTTTCTAAATACGGTTTTTGGCCGTAAAAATCTTTATTCGCGGTTAAAGTATAAACTTTTATGCTGCCGCTTTTATCTTTAGTCAAAGATTTAAATTTAAATGGCCCTGAACCGATAGGTTTAATGTTATACTCGGCCAAATTCGCGCTTTGCGCCGGAATATTATACCAAAGATGTTCCGGCAAAATGCCAAAAGTCAAAACTCCCAAAAATGGGGCGTAGGCTTCATTCAAAGTAAATTTTAAAGTTTTGTCATCAACTTTTTCCGCCGTTATGCCGCGAAAGCTGGAATAAAGCGGACTCCGGAAGAGCGGATCTTTAATCAAAGATATTGTGAAGACGACGTCCGAAGCCGTCAACTTCTCTCCATCATGCCACACCAAGTTATCTTTAAGATAAATTGTGTAAATTTTTTTGTCTTCACTCACTTCAAATTTATCCGCGAGGTCTGGGGTAAGAATTCGTGCGGCATCGTATTTAAAAAGACCGGAAAAAATTAAGCGCGATAAATCCATATCAACGTCGTTTGTCTGGGCTAAAATAGGATTAACGTATTGCGGCGTACCGACCAAACCCTCAACATACTCCCCACCAAAATCAGGAACTTGTTCCATTTTTTCCAAACCAAATTTTACTGCCAAAAAACCAAACCCAGAAAGCATAATAATAAAAAGCCCCAACAAAATAAATTTTTCCGAACGAGCCAAATATTTGGGAAGATATTTCAACTGGCTAAAAGTTGGCATCCTTGATTTTGACAACGCAAAAACTAACTTTTTATCAAAATCAGTCTGCCTTCTCGCGGCCAGCTGTTCATTTTTTTCTTCTTTCTTAAAACGACCTAAAAAAAATTTAATCATTAGATTTACTAATCTTAAACTACGACTCACTCTTTGATTGTCGTTTTTCTCCACCTTTTATTTAGAATCCGCCGCCCAAATTTATAAGAGGAAATTTGCTAAAGCGGCACCGAAAAATATAATCGAGAGAATAATAGTCGCAACGTGCAGCTTCTTCTCAAGACCCCTTTTTGTCTGATAAACCGCGCCTTCTCCACCAAAAACTCCGCCAACACTCGCGCCGCGACTTTGCATCAGAATTACCACCATTAATAAGACAGAAGCAACAATTTGAATAATATTGATGTATTTCATATTAATTTAGAGAAAAATCCTTACGTATAGAATAATAGCAAAACCTTCCTTTTTTGTCAATTCTGACCTTTTTTGCTCAATATTTCTCTTAATTTAAAAACTCCGCGGCCGCTGACCTTATGATGACGGCGCTTTTTCTTTTCCCGCCTTTCTTGTTCTTTTTCCAGCTTTTTTTCCAATTCTTCGCGATACCCCATATTAACAATTTATGATATACTTTAATTGTAGCATATTTAGATAATATATTTTATTATTTCAAAATTATGGAGGAAAATTTCGCGGAAGAAATTTCCAAAAAATGGTATAAAAAATGGTGGGGTGTCTTAATTCTTGTCGTGGGCGGCTTGATTTTAAGTTTTACATTAATTATTGGCGGCCAAGTTTATTATTATTATCGCCAAATCAAAAATGGAAAAATGCCCCTGCCTAGTCAAATAATGTTTCAAAAATCCAACACCGCAACGGCTGCGAGTGGCACGCCTGATCTTTCTAAATTAAATCCCTCTGGCGAACCATCAACTTCCTCCACCGCGCCTTTTACAATCGTTGGATTTTTTGATTTTGAATGTCCATACTCAAAAGAAGCCGTGACCGCGATGCACGAGGCCGAAACTCTCTATGGCGACAAGGTTAATTTTGTTTTTAGAAATTTCCCCTTAACCGACATACATCAAAACTCCATGCTCGCGGCGACTGCCGGTGAATGCGCTCATTCCCAAGGTAAATTTTGGCTGATGAGCGATAAAATTTTTGAAGGCTCAGCTTTAAGCAGGGAAAATTTTGAACTTTACGCCCCTGAAATTGGTTTGGATACGGAGCAATTTAAAAAATGTCTGGATAGCTATCAAGGGAAAGGCGCTGTTTTAAAAGATGTCGTGGACGGTCAAGCCCTGGGTGTCGTCGGAACTCCAACTTGGTTTATAAATGGTGAAAAAATTGAAGGAGTTCTTTCTGTTGCCGACTTCAAAAAAGTTATTGACTTTTTCTCGGCTAAACAAACTCCATAACATAATTATATGATCGAAATACGCTTGCATGGCCGCGGCGGCCAAGGCACAGTTACGGCTGCCGAATTGATCGCCGAAGCAGCTTTCCTTGATGGAAAATTCTCACAGGCCTTTCCTTCTTTTGGCATTGAGCGGCGCGGCGCCCCGGTTGAGGCTTATGCCAGAATTTCCTCGGAACCGATAACACTTCGTTCAAAAATTTACCAGCCTGATTATCTTATTATTCAAGATCCCACTCTAATAAATTTGGTTGAAGTACGGCGCGGCGTCACAAAAAAAACTTTTATCATTATAAATACCGAGAAATCCCCTGCTGATTTCAAAAAAATATTCGGAAAAAACACCATTCAAACAATCCCTGCGACACAAATTGCTCTCGCGATTTTAGAAAAACCCATTATTAATACTATTTTACTCGGCGCCTTCGCGGGGGTGTGTGATCTCCTAAATCCAAAATCTTTAAATGCGGCTATCTCCTCCCGCTTCAAAAAAGATATCGCCGAAAAAAATCTTAAAGCTATGAATACCGCTTATTGCCATTGCAGCTCAGATTCGGATTATTGTTTTACCGCAAAAAAATGTAAAATAGCTGTAGACGGCGGACAAAAATTTTCCGTCACTTGTTAAAATAATCAAAATAAAATGTCAGATAAAAAAATCGACTTCATCGCCAAACCCGGAACAACGACTGCCAATAAAACCGGCGCTTGGCGGATTTTTTATCCTACTGTTGACCATGAAAAATGCATTGGCTGCGGGCTTTGCGACCGCGTTTGCCCAGAAGGAGTTTGTTTTTCTACTGGCCAAAAAAATTCCAAAGGTTTAACTTTTTACGATCGTGATTTAGATTTTTGCAAAGGCTGCGGGCTTTGCGCTAAAGAATGCCCTGTCAAAGCCATCTCTATGCATTTTGAAGAAAAATAATTTATGAAAAAATTTTTAGAAGGCTCACGCGCTATCGCCGAAACCATTAAACTCTGTCGCCCCGACGTGATAGCCACTTACCCTATCACGCCCCAAACCCATATCGTGGAAAATTTAGCAAAAATTAAAGCGCAAGGTCTTGCTAACTTTCAATATTTAAAAATGGAAAGTGAAATGGCTGCCGCTTCCGCCGTTTTGGGCGCTTCAGGCGCAGGAGCAAGGGTTTACACAGCTAGCGCATCGCAGGGTTTGCTTTTAATGACTGAGGTTTTATTCAATATCGCCGGGCTTAATCTGCCAGTCGTTATGACGTGCGCTAATCGCGCCGTTTCCGCTCCGATTAATATTTGGAATGATGAACAGGACGCGATGACCGTTAGGGATGCCGGCTGGATAATGCTTTTTGCCGAGGATAATCAAGAAGCTTCAGATCTTCACATTCAAGCATACAAAATTTCAGAGCAGACGAATCTGCCGGTCATGGTTTGCGTGGACGGATTTAGTCTGACCCACACTTTTGAACCAGTTGATATTCCAGACCAAAAACTGGTAGACAAATTTTTACCAAAAAGAAATCCTGTGGCTGGCCGATTTCTTAATCCCAAAAATCCCGTCAGCATTGGCGGAATTTCTACGCCGGAAAGTTATGTTTTTGCCAGAAAACAATTACACGAAAATTTGCTGGCTAGCAAAAAATTGATTAAAAATATATCAATAGAATTTAATAAAAATTTTTCAAGAAAGAAAAAAGGTGACGGTTTGATTGAATATATTGGCCCCAAAAATCCAAAACTAATGATTATTGCCATGGGATCTGTTTTGGGAACAATCAAAGCAACTTTTAAAAAGGAAAAAATATTTAATGAAATCGGGATTTTAAAAATTAAATGCTTCCGCCCTTTCCCCGGCGAAGAAATTTCCAAAATAATTTTACGGAATAAACCAAAACATGTCGCTGTTCTTGATCGATCCGTATCTTTAGGCCAAGGCGGAATCGTCGCGAATGAAATAAAAAATCTTTGCCCCATCGGCATGGTTTCAAATTTTATCGTCGGCCTTGGAGGCAGAGATGTTACTCCGGAACATATTGAAAAAATTGTAAAGCTAAGTCTTGCCGACAAAACTTGTGCCTCTCGCTTCTTTACTTAAAAATAAATTTTAAAAATGTATAATTTTATGCCAAATCTCGACAAAGTCCTAAAAATTTTACCAAAAATATTTTTAGGAGTTCTAGTCGCCATTTTTGTTCTTCAAGTTGTTGGGTTTTTTGTTATTTTTTATCTTTCAAGCCAAGCTTTAAAATAGTTCATAACTATGGCAAGAAAATTAATAAAAATTATTTTGCTGCCAGTAATCACCTTAACGCTGTTTATTTCTGTAAACCCAGCTTTAGCCCAAACAACCGAAGCGAGTTCTCGATGCTGGTCAAAATCTGACTGCGTAAAAAAAACTTCTGGCTGCGAGGCCTGTTTTGAATTGCAAGAAACAATTTGCGGCGAAGGACGCGGTTTCTGTTATGCCAAACCCGTGCCGGCGACTTTAGAAATTTCTTTAGGCGGCCTCCGCGAAGTTACTGACCCGGCACAATATATTTCTCAACTTTACGAATGGACAATTTCCATCACAGGAATCTTAGCCGGCATTATGATTATGATTGGTGGGCTCTTATATCTCACGGCAGGCGGATCTCCTGAACGCGTTTCCAACGCGAAAAGTTATATCAGTAATGCTTTAATCGGTTTAATTTTAGCTTTATCTTCTTACTTTTTACTGCAAACTGTAAACCCAGCTCTTCTTGATTTAAAATTTCCCAAAGTTCCGCTCGTCGCCTCTGTAACCATCACCCAATTCTGTGAAGATTTAGAAGAAGCGGGAATTGAAGTTGAACCAGAAAACGGCGGCAAAAGGTGCGGAGATCTGGGCATTCCTAAAACTTCAGATGAAAATGAGAATGTCCCTACTAAATGCACTTACGGCAGTTGCACTAATCCCGAAGAAAATTGTGAAATTAATCCCGAGGAACTCGGACCAGTAGCTGAATGTAAAAAAGTTGCAGGAGTAAGACTGGATCTCTATTTGGCGGAACGAAGAAAAAAACTTGGCTATGAGCCAGGCTTTACGACAAATCCTACGGAGTTTTTATCAAGCATTTATGTCCTCGCGGAGAAACAAGATATTACGGAAGTTTGCCAAAAGTGGACACCCAGATCTCAAAACGGGATAATTTACCGTGTCTACCCAACAGCTTCTTGCGATTTACTTTCCGACGTTGGCAGCGCGGCTTTTCTAAAAGATGCTGGGATGGTCGTAGCCATTTACACGGGGGCGAAAAGTTTATACAGCGGAGCAAAAACCGGGATACAGGCTACTCAAGCTGGGTCAAAATTTGGCCAAGTAATCGGTGGGGCTGAAGTCGGCCTCGGAGCTTGGGAAACACGGTCAGCTGTCAGAGCCGTAATTAAACATCCAACCGTGGCCCTTATCGTTGGATCAATAATCGCCTCTGTTGGTGTTTACGAAGGAGTGATGTGCAATGTTAATGCGCCCCTGCGCGGTAACGCAGCTTGTGCCCTAGCAGCCATAGATTGTAAACAGATTAAAAGTTGCCATGACTATGACAAAATCAATATCAAATCAGAAAAAACAAAAAATATTCAAGATATTTCTCCTGAAGATAATCTCGGAATGACGAGCGTTGAGATGCACACGGAAATTTGTAATGAAAATCCTTGCCAACTACCCTTTAACTGCCAACGAAGTCTCGGAAATTACGCACCCTGGAACCCGGATTCTGGTTCAATTGGAGATATTGCCTACTCCCCACCTTTTACAAGTAATCTCTGCTCTGCTTCCGGTCTTACTTTCAGACCTATTCCAGGTGCTAGTTCTGCGGCAAAATGTTGTGCCCGTGATGTTATTGGCCCAATCTACTCTGGTTTTAGTAGTACTAAAAAACAAAAACTTGGGCAACTTTGTGAAACAAACGACGACTGCCAAGCTCCTCTAACTTGCAGTGGGACAACTGTTACCTTGAAAAATGTTTTAACTCGTTGCCGAGGCTATCAAGATCCCGATCCCTCATGCACTGAGGGATGGTTAGCTCCAAACTCTGTTGTCGGCGGCAGTAATTGTTCTTCAATCTGTCATGATGACGCAGCCTATCACAGATACGCCACATTTTTTAAAAAAGAAGATAAAACCCTCCGCCGTTGTCAATAATTTATGAATCATAAATATAAAAACCCCTTCAACCATCTTCTTGCTCCGGGACATCGCGGATGCGCCGGCTGCGGAGAACTTTTAGCTGCACGACACGTAATAAACGCTCTGGGAAAAGATACGATTGTTGTCTCCGCCACCGGATGTTTAGAGGTCACGACAACTCCATATCCGGAATCATCCTGGAAAGTTCCGTGGATTCATTCTCTTTTTGAAAATGCCCCGTCAGTCGCTTCGGGAATTTTAACCACGCTCGAGGCCAAGGGAGACAATAAAACCAATGTCGCAGTCTTTGCCGGTGATGGCGCAACTTTTGACATTGGCTTTGGCGCTCTTTCCGGTCTTTGGACGCGCCACGAAAACATTATTTATGTTTGTTTTGATAATGAAGCATATATGAATACTGGTAACCAATATTCCGGCGCGACTCCCTTTGGCGCGGCAACAATGACCACCCCTCCTGACACAACCGTTTTTGGCAATGAGTTTATAAAAAAAGATATTCCCGCGATTGCCGCAGCGCACGGCGTTCCTTATATCGCAACTTCTACTATTGGTTTCCCTGAAGACATTACGGCAAAAATAAAAAAAGCGCTCACTTTCACCGGTCCGAAATACATCCAAATTTTAGTCGGCTGTGTTCCGGGCTGGGGATATGAATCTGAATTAACTGTTTCACTTTGCCGCCTTGCAGCTCAATCCGGCCACTATCCAATTTTTGAAATGGAAAACGGGAAAATAACGAAAGTGATGAAAATTCCGCAAAACCCGCCGAAGGTGGAAGAATATTTACGACCACAAAAAAGATTTTCCCATCTTTTCAAAACTAACAATGGTAAAAAACAAATCGCCACTTTGCAAAGAATGGCCGAAGAAAATATTAAAAAATACAATTTGAAATAAGTCTTTAATTACTAGTTCCCAGTTACTGATTTTAAACAGGCTCTTTGCCTGTCTTTTTTTATCCCCACGTAAGGGAACTTGACCATTTTTGCTGTTTGATGTATACTAACTTTTAATAAATTCTAAATTCTATTTTTTGGGTTATATTTTCCAAAATTATGCCGAATAAAATTATAGTCAGCGGGGCGCGTGTCCACAATCTGAAAAATATCAGTGTGGAAATTCCTAAAAATAAATTTGTTGTTATCACCGGTCTTTCTGGATCGGGAAAATCGTCGCTGGCTTTTGACACAATTTATGCCGAGGGCCAACGCCGTTACGCCGAAAGTCTTTCCTCTTATGCCAGACAATTTTTGGGTGTGATGGATAAACCAGCGGTCGATGAAATCACTGGCCTTTCTCCAACTATCGCGATTGATCAGCGCACCGTTTCCCACAACCCCCGCTCCACAGTCGGCACAATCACGGAAATTTACGATTATTTAAGACTTCTCTATTCCACGGCTGGCATTCCTCATTGTCCAAAATGCGGGGTGGAACTTATAAAACAAACTTCAAAACAAATTTCCGAAAAAATATTATCACTCTTCCCGAGCAAGGAAATTATTATTATAGCTCCATTAAAAGATGGCCAAAATAATTTAAAGCGCATCCTGGAAAAAATAGAACGCGCCGGATATTCTCGCGTCAGGATTGATGGAGTTTTTTACGACCTCGCCGCCATAAAAAATCAAAATTTCGAAGACAAAAAAATAAATCTGGAAGTTGTTGTCGACAGAATCGTTATTAACTCCAATAAAAAACAACTGGCTAGTATAGTTGATACCGCGCTGGAGCTTGGCGATGGCGTAGTTACCGTTTTCGAACCATCCGCGGAACGCGATCTGGTTTTCAGCCAAATTTTTATTTGTCCGAAATGCGGTTATGAAATGAAAGAACTCGAACTTCGAAGTTTTTCTTTTAACAGCCCGTACGGCGCTTGTCCCGCTTGCTCGGGATTAGGCACAACTTCAAAAATTGATCCAATGCTCGTAATTCCAAATCTCCGATTAACTTTAGCAGAGGGTGCCGTGAAGCCTTGGATAAAAATTTCCGGTGGCGCTTCCGGACAATTAAAAACCCTCGGCCTTTTGGCTCCGAAATATGGTTTTTCTCTTGACGTACCAATCAAAGATTTAAAAAAAGAGCAATTAAACTACGTACTCCAGGGCATTCCCGGGACGGATTACGAAGGCGCGATTCCAAATCTCGAAAAAAAATATAAAGAAACCGATTCTGATTATGTTAGAAAGGAAATTGAAAATTATATGCGGACAGAAATCTGTCCCTCCTGCCACGGAGCGCGGTTAAAACCGGAGGTGCTGGCCGTAACCTTCAGTGGCAAATCCATCGCTGAACTCGCGGCGATGTCGGTCGGGCAAATAGAAGAATTTTTTGGAAGCCTCGGCAAGCAAAAAACGCCGCTCGGAGCGCGTGAGCTAAAAATTGCCACTCCTGTCGTAAAAGAAATCCTGGGTCGAATTAAAAATATTAATAACGTCGGTTTAGGATATTTGACGCTTGATCGAGCCGTCGCCACGCTCTCGGGCGGTGAAGCGCAACGGCTACGCCTAGCCAGCCAAATCGGTTCCTCACTTTCCGGCATTATTTATGTTCTAGATGAACCATCAATTGGATTGCACTCACGCGACAATACAAAACTTATTGAGACATTACAAAAATTAAAATCTCTTGATAATACCATTATTGTTGTTGAACATGATGAAGCAACAATTCTTTCAGCTGATTATGTTTTAGATATCGGTCCTGGCGCTGGGGAATATGGCGGCGAGGTCGTGGGGAAAGGAACGCCCGAAGAAATTAAGAAAAACAAAAAATCACTGACCGGCCTTTACCTTTCCGGAAAACAAAAAATTGATGTTCCTAAAAATTATCGCAAAGGAAATGGAAAATTTTTGACTATCACTGGCGCGGCGGAACATAATCTAAAAAATATTGACGTTAAAATTCCCTTGGGAAAATTTGTCTGTGTTACGGGTGTTTCTGGCTCCGGAAAATCAACTTTAATCACGGAAATTTTAAGTAAAGCTTTAACCCGTGCCTTTTACCATACAAAAGATTTGCCCGGCAAACACAAGGAAATTAAAGGAATCGATTTATTGGATAAAGTCATCACGATCGACCAATCGCCCATCGGCCGCACGCCTCGTTCCAACCCGGCGACTTATACCGGAGTTTTTACTTACATTCGCGATCTTTTTACGGAAAATCAGGAAGCAAAAATGAAGGGGTATGACGCGGGAAAATTTAGTTTCAACGTTAAAGGCGGTGGACGCTGCGAAACCTGCGGCGGCGAAGGTGCCGTAAAAATTGAAATGCAATTTCTACCTGATGTTTATGTAGAATGCGAAGAATGCCACGGTAAACGTTATAATGCCGAATCTTTGGAAATTCATTACAAAGGAAAAAATATCGCCGATATTTTGGGAATGACCGTTCTTGAAGCCAGACAATTTTTTAAAGACGTTCCGGCCATTTATGAAAAACTTCAAATTTTAGCGAATGTCGGCTTGGGGTATATGCGCCTCGGTCAGCCGGCCACCACTCTTTCTGGCGGTGAGGCACAAAGAATTAAGTTGGCCACAGAACTTTCTCGAAGAGCAACTGGTAAAACTCTTTATATTCTTGACGAACCGACAACCGGCCTGCATTTTGACGATATTAAAAAACTCTTAGTGGTTTTGAATCAATTAGTTGATAAGGGAAATAGCGTTCTGATTATTGAACATAATCTTGATGTGATTAAATGCGCCGACTGGGTTTTAGATCTTGGACCTGAAGGCGGCGACTGCGGCGGCTATCTTGTGGCCCAAGGCACGCCCCGAGAAATTGTTAAATCTAAAAAATCTTATACCGGCCAATATCTGAAAAAAATGAAAATTTAAAAAAGAAAACAAAAAAACACCGAGTTGCTCGGTGTTTTTTTGTTTAGTGATATCTTGTTTTACGCCGCTACTTCTTTAAGCCTCTTATTGTAACTGCGGAGAAAATAAAGTTTTGACCTTTTGACCTTGGCCTGTTTCACCGGTTCAATTTTAACGATTGTTGGCAAATTAACAGGAAAAATTTTTTCTACACCAACGCCGTTAGAAATTTTTCTGACAGTGATTGTGGCGCCTATTCCCGTGCCACTTTTTTTGATAATAATTCCTTCAAAAATCTGTACTCTTTTTCTTTCCTTAGTTTTTGCCTTCCCCTTTTCTTCGGTCATCTCAACTTCTTTAATCTGTTGATGGACACGGATGGTCTGACCCGGTTTTAACGCGGGCAATTCCGCTCTTTTAACTTCTTCTTTTTGAATTTCTTTTGTTTCTTCTGCCATATAAAAAAATACCTTTAAGAATGATATATTTGACTATTATACTCTTATTGTTTTAAAAGTCAATATCTTACGCCTTTTCCTTTAAATTCTGAATTAAAATCCGAAAAACTCGATCAACTGTTTCTCCCAGCTTATTTTCTCTATTTACTATAATATAATCATAACCGCGGCGATGTTTTAGCCACCTTTTAGTGAAAGGCATCCTTTTCTTTATAACTTCAGGCGAATCTTGGCCCCTTCTTGCTAATCTTTTTTCTAAAACGGCGAGCGACGGCGGATAAATAAAAATGGACAAAACTTCTGGCTTTTTTTTCTTGATCGTTTCTACGCCCTGATAATCAACTTTCCAAAGCGCCAATATTTTCTTCCGCGACAACCTATCAAGCTCTTCGTGAGTAACTCCTCTATGATCTCCATAAACCCGCGCCCACTCCCAAAATTCTTTATTTTTAATCATCTTTTTAAATTTTGGAACCGTAACAAAATGATATGGTCTCCCCTCTGTTTCACCCGGCCTTTTGGCTCTCGTTACTGTCGTAACCACTCGCTTGAATTTTATCTTCTTGCTCAAACCTTCAATCACGGAATCTTCACCCGCCCCCGACGGTCCAGAGATAATAAAAAAAATAGTTTTTTTAATTTTTGGGTTAATCATAAACTATTTTATAACTGACAAAAATTTTTTTAGTTCTGCGGGTAAATCACTTTTAAATTCTTGCTGTTCGCCATTGAAATCTGTAAAAATAATTTTTGACGCATGCAAAAATAACCGAGGCAATACCGGCTCTTTAATTTTCCGGGGGCGGTAAAGTTTGTCGCCAACTACCGGGTATCCCAGAGCGAAAAGATGCACTCTGATTTGATGTGTTCTGCCAGTCTTGATTCGCACCTTGAGCAAAGTAAAATTTTTAAATCGTTCCGTAGCTTCATACTCAGTAATAGCCATTCGCCCAGTTTCAGAACCCAAGGGCAGAGCGGCAAAGCGGCCAGAATTCGCACGAGCAATGGGGAATTCTATTATTCCTTCGTCCTGCGTTAATTCCCCATGTACCAAAACTGTGTATTCTTTTTTTACCATTCTCTCTTTAAATTGTTTGGTTAGTAATTCAAAGGCTGCTTCGGTCTTGGCGACAAGGAGTAAACCTGAAGCGCTTTTATCCAGGCGGTGGACAATTCCCGGACGCGCCGGATCTGGACCAACCTTAGCAATACTGGGATATTTTTCTACCAGCCAATCAACCATGGTCGGCTCATCTTTTTCTTTTTCTGAAGCGACTTCAAGACCGGCCGGCTTTTCCACCACCAAGATATCCTTATCTTCGTATATAATTTTTGGTTCTTGCCCTGACATTATTTATACTCTTCTAAATATTTTTTTAAAACATCAAATCCTTTTTTCTTTCTCTCTTCAACTGGATCATCCTCCGCGCCAACTTGTCCGGAAAGCTGAGCTTCGCGTAAAACCATAATCAACTCTCCCACCTTTTTGCCGGGTTTTATTTTAAGTCGCTTCATTATTTCATCTCCATTCAAAACCGGCTTAGGCAATCTATTTTTTTCTTTAACCAAAGCCCTTAGCCCCTCAATTCTTTTTTGCATTGCGTAAAAATTCTCCAAATCAGGTTCGCCAACTTCGGGAATCGTGGCCAGGGCGTCAACAAATGTTAATTGCAATAAACCATCCCCAGGAAAATTAGGGTTGAAAAAATATTTTTCAATTGTGCTCGGTTTCATTCCTTCAATCTCTCCCTGCAAAAGCAACATATGTTTTCCAATCATCTGCCCGACTTTTTTCGGTTCGACTCTGAGCGTTGACTCTTCCGGCAAACTATCTAATTTTAACCGTCGACAAATTTCTTCCGCCGCTCTTGCCCCAGCCTCATCATGACCATCAAAACGAATGCGGTCAGTACCATCGCGTTCCGGCGTCTTTATAGTTAAAGGCTTGCCCAAATCATGAAACAACACAGCCATCACCACTTCCGCGCTTGGACGCTCTTCGCCAAACTGTTTTTTAAATCTTTCGGAATAAAGATTCCCCAGAGCCATTCTAGTATGAGTCCAAACATCTCCTTCTGAATGAAAATGCGGCGGTTGTGGACAACCGCGCATAGAAAATAATTCTGGCATTAATTCATAAAGCGCGCCGCTTCGCTCGTATAAATCAAGCGCCCGGACAGGATTGTGCCAAAAAGCCTTAAGTAATTCTTTGGCTACAGTTTCGTAAGGGATTACTCTTTCTTTTTTTCCAGCGCGCACTCGTTCATCATTTATATGCTTCATCATATCCTGAATGGCTATAAAAGTTTTTCCTTCAATTTCAAAACCAAACTGGGTGGCAAAACGCAATGCCCGGAGCATTCTGGAATAATCTTCCCTAAATCTTTCTTCCGGTTTTCCCACGGCCCGCAATACTTTTGCCCCTAAATCTTCCAATCCGTGGAAGGGATCAACCAATTTTCCATTTTTCAAATCTAAAGCCATGGCATTTACCGTAAAATCACGCCGCGCCAGATCTTCCTCCACGGCCATTTCTGGATTGGATTGGACTTCAAAATCCCGATAGCCGCCGCCGGCTCCAAGAGAATGTTCTGTCCGCGGCAGAGCAACGTCAATTGCTTCTTCTAATTTAAATCCTGCTGGCATAAATTTATATACGCCAAAATTTCTACCAACCAAAACCACTTCTCCGCGTTCGGACAAAAATTTCTCTAAATTTTCCGCGGAAACACCGCGCACGACAAAATCAAAATCTTTCTGTTTCCCCACACCCTGCGCCGCGTCCCTCACTGCTCCGCCGACGAGATATATTTCACTTTTAGGAAAAGCTACCAACAATTCTTTGGCAAAACCAAGACTAGGCTCCGCTTCTAATTTCCCGCGGAACTCCCCGAGTCTTGTTTCATAAATTGCTGTCCGATTTTTTTCCATATTTTCTAACATAATTTTACTCTCCTTTTATAACCGCGAGCGGCACGAGGCGCGCTACTTTTTTTGCAAGACCCGCCCGGTGGACTACTTCCACCACTTCATCTATATCTTTGTATGCTAAAGGTGCTTCTTCGGTGAGCCCGGAAAGTGAAGCACAGCGGACGATAATTCCTTGCGCTTCTAATTCTTTTTTTAAAGTTTGGCCACTGACTCGCCGTCGCGACTCGGCCCGCGACATTCTCCGGCCGGCGCCATGGCAAGTTGAACCGAAAGACTCGGCCATCGCCACATCAGTTCCTACCATAACATACGAAGCCGTGCCCATGCTTCCAGGGATTAAAACCGGCTGACCAGTCTCTCGATAAATTTCTGGCAACTCTTCTCGCCCGGGACCGAAAGCTCTCGTCGCCCCCTTCCGATGCAAACAAACTTTTACTTTTTCCCCATCAATTTCATGCTCTTCAAATTTCGCGATATTATGAGCCACGTCGTAAACTAAATCTAAATTATATTTGCCGCTGATTTTATGACTCAAAACTTTTTCCCAAGCTCGCCGAACTAATTCTGTAATCATTTGACGGTTAGCCCAGGCAAAATTGGCGGCCGCGGCCATGGCTTTAAAATACCTTTGTCCTTCTTCCGAGTCAAGCGGCGCCGAGGCAAGTTCTCGGTCTGGTAACTCTATTTTCCATGACGGTAATTTGGCATCCATAAGACGCACGTAATCAGTCGCGACCTGATGACCAAGCCCGCGCGAACCAGTATGAATCATCACCGTAATTTGATTTTCGCGCATGCCAAAAATTTTAGCAACTTCGGGCAAAAAAATTTTTTCCACTCGTTGAATTTCTAAAAAATGATTTCCCGAACCAAGGGTACCAAGTTGATCTCGCCCACGACCTTTCGCGCGAGCACTCACCAAGCTCGCATCCGCCCCTTTCAAACATCCACCTTCTTCCGTTTTTTCCAAATCATTTTTTTCTCCATAACCTTGCGCCACCACTTTTACTGATCCGCCTTCTAAAATTTCATCCACTTCTTTTTCTTTTAAAATCAATCTCCCACCGCGGCCAACGCCAGAGGGAACATCGCGAGAAATTTGATTTGCTAAATCAACTAAATGCGGCACGAGTTCACTATGCAAAAAAGAGCTGGCCAGAAGTCGCACGCCGCAGTTAATATCATAACCCACTCCTCCCGGCGAAATCACTCCGCGTTTCACATCCATCGCAGCCACTCCACCAATCGGAAAACCATAACCTTCATGAATATCGGGCATGGCTAGAGCGTATTTTAAAATTCCCGGCAGAGTTGCCACATTAATCAACTGATCCACCGACCGGTCTTCTAAAATTCCCTCCAACATTTTTTCGCTCGCATAAATTCTCGCCGGCACGCGCATGTCAGAACGAAAATCTTTCGAAATCTCCCAAAGTTGATTGCTGATTTTTTTAAAATTTGATTTATCAAACATATTAAATGTCAAAAAGCACCGTCGCCTCCCAACCTCCACTATTTTTTTTAATTTCCAATCCGTGATAAGTCACGGCTTTTATTTCTATGCCAAAACTTTTAACTGGGACACCGAAGATTTTCGCCTCGAGTTCTGTCTTAGCCAATTTCTCAAATTTTACTTCAAGATATGCTTCGTTATTTATATCACTTTGCGCCAACACTTCACTTAAAAAATCTACGAGCAAACTTTGCTCGTCGGCCGACTTAATTTTTATTTTTCGAGGCGTAAATTCCTGATTTTCTGTTTTTGCTCCGGCACCAAAAAACATTCCGTTTAACATATTCAAAAATAGCTCTTCTTTTGTCTTACCAAAAGCCCTAATTTTCAGATCTGTCGTATGTTCTAATATTTCGTATTTTTTCATAAAAATTTAACTGCTTTTCTTTATTTTATCATACTTTTCGGCTAAAACCTATTGTAAAAATAGCCGTTTTCAGTTATGCTGGATTTAATTGGACACGTAGCAGAGCTCATCAGAACACGGCTCTTATGGCGATGACCCTTCATAAATATTCCTCCTCAAATGGGCGTGTAGCTCAGTCGGTTAGAGCACAGCTCTTATAAAGCTGGGGTCGATGGTTCGAGTCCATCCACGCCCATTTGAGGGGTAGTATTTAGATAAATGTAGCTATCGATATATCGGCAAATGCCGATATTTTTATTTTATATAAAGGTTGCCGCTATAAAGCTGGGGTCGATGGTTCGAGTCCATCCACGCCCATTTTGTAATTGAAAAATTTATTACTAGCAAAAATATCTTTTCTATACTTGACAAAATAATTTTATCTATTAAGATAAAGTATCGCTAACAAAACGGATGGAGGAAATGATGCCAATTATCGTTGGCCGAGAAAGTCTGAAATACGTCGTTCCAGCTGACGCCGAAGCTTACGCGCAGGCTTCGACTTCTCCGGAACGGATGTGGAAGGAACTAACCGAAAGAAACGGCGGACTCGCGAGCAACATTCAGCGCGTTCATTGCGAGTTGAAAAATCTGATCGAGTTCGCTGCGGAAGTGGCTCGGATGAAGGGGATTTCTCTCGCCGAGATTGAGATCATCTGCCCTCAGCTCTTGAGTTTTGAGGGCTGGAGCAACTATACTGAAGGTGCCCGCGACTCCCATTCCAGCGCACACCAGTTACGCACCTGGTTCGTTATGTTCTACGGCACAAACTTTCTCTTCCATATTGACTCGGTAGAAGGAAGGGTGTCTATCTCTTTCTCGCCGAGGGCTGTACCAAAACATAGGTTCTGGTGGCGCTTCGACTACTAGAACCCCCGTTCAAAACGCCAGAGCAGTCAGAGACTGCTCTTTTTTTATCAAAAAAATGATAAAATAAAATTTTTGTTTCATTTCCCCATAAGTGCGGCTAATGTAAACTATTTCAAATAATCTATATAAATTAATTGACTTAAAATATTTTTTGTGTTTTTGTATTTATTATAAGGAGGGAACGATGAGCGTCCGCCCCAAAAAGAAACTAGTCCGAAAAGGTGTCCGTTCAGATTGGTGGGAATGGCCCACCTTCTTCACCCGCCGAGCATACTTCCGCAATCCCGATGAAAATCCAATAATAGTTGAACTAATTTTGCCCGACGGAGCAAAAATTAACCTGGGCCGGTTTCCTGATACAGGAAACCCCGATGACCTCCACCGCGCAGTTGCTCGGCATTTCAGGAAAATATGGGATCCTTCCAAGCGCTGCCAACGTCCAGGATAATCTTGACCCGCGTTCATTTACAAAAAAATGGCGCGGGATTTTTTATATTTTTTTAAAAAATAAATAATCAAAAATTAAAAAGTTATCCACATCCTTGCCTCTTTTTTCTTGTTGACAACAAAAAAATGTTATATAATAAAATAATGTTTTAAAATTTTATACTTTTTTCGTTTTTATCTCTTATAAGGGAGGAGGTGAACAACCATGGCAAAAAAGAAAGCCAAAAAGAAAGTCGCGAAAAAGAAAAAGGCGACTAAAAAGAAAAAGCGAAGATAACGTTTAAAAAACTTCTCCTGCGTGCGCACGGAGAAGTTTTTTTATTTATAAAAAATATTACTGAAACTAAAAAAGTTTTTCTTGTTTTATTTGTTTCTTCTCTTTATCATTAAAAAGTCTTACTGTTCCATATACACCGTCGTAGCCCGGCTCAATTTTTACTTTTCCTTCGCGATTCCGCCTAATGGCCTCAACAATTTCCGGCAATGTAATTTTTGCTAATTCTTCATAAGATAAGTCCAAAAGTACCCGAAACTCGCTACCCCCTTTTAAAATTAAATTTTCATACTCCCGATTAACAGCTTTTGTCTTTCTGCCAAAAACTCCAAGCGCCTCGGCAATCGTGTCGTCCAAACCAACTAAACTTTTATAATCAATCGCGCTCTCCGGCTGCTCACCTTCCGGACGATCGGCCAATTCTTCCACCCGATTCATCACCCCAATCGTTACCGGCCGGCCGCAAACCGGACAAATCCCTTTTCGCTTTCGCGTTTCTTCTGGCATCATTCTAATTTTACAAGCCCGATGCCCGTCAATATGGTACATCCCCTCTTCGGGATAAAATTCTACTGTGTACAAAAATTTTTTCTTATCTTTTTCTCTAATGATCCGACAAATTTCATCATAGAAATTTTTCACGCCATCACCAATTTCAAAAACGTCTGCCTCGCGTCCGATATTTTCCGGCGAGTGCGCGTCCGAGTGTGATACCAAAGTAATCTTGTCTAATTTTTTCAATCGCCAATTCATCGCCGGATCTGAAGAGAGCCCGGTTTCTATCGCGTAAATTTTTGGCGTGAGCTCATCAAAGCATTCTTCCATCGAATCAAATCCCGATTTGGATCCAAAAATTGCAAACCACGGGGTCCAAGCGTGCGCCGGAATTATCATGCATCGCTCGTCAATTTCAAAAACAATTTCTGCAAGTTTTTTGGCATCCAACCCCAAAATCGGCCGGCCATCAGAAGCCAATTTCCCAAGCGTTCCTAATTTTTCATTAATTTTTGCCGCGACTTCAAGCGTTGGCGCGAAAATAATAATGTGCAACCGTCGGCATTTTCCACCTTTTGAATAAATACAACTTACTTCAGTAGAAATAAAAAAATAAATCGGTCGCGTCTGCTGGGTTTTGTCTTCCACTAATTCATATAACCCATTGCCCGCCGATTTTAATTTACTTTTAAGTTCAGCAAACCATTTTGGATGAGTAAAATCGGCGCACGAAACAATGTCCACTCCTTTTTTTCGACACCATTCCGCAATAATTTCCGGCACCAGTCGCGGCGAACAAGCCCGGGAATACTTTGAGTGAATATGTAAATCGCTGATGTAGCGCATATTTTTATTTTTCTATTAACGATTGCGCCAAGCCCAGTTGCTCTGGCGTATTAACTCCCACGGCCTCGGTCGGATCGTCAGTCACCAAAGTTTCTATTTTTTGATTTTCCAAAATCGCCATCTTCACGAGATCGGTGATATAAAATTCTCCTTGCGCATTGTCACAATTAATTTTTGATAAATTTTCCCAAAGCCAACTCGCCCTAAAACAGAAAAATGATGGATTAACTTCGGTAATCTTTAATTGTTCTTCTGTCGCATCTTTTTTTTCCACAATCGCCGTAACTTTTCCCGAAGAATCTCTAACTATTCGGCCGAAATCATAAAAATTTTCCCGCCATTCGCCAAAATCGGGAAGACGAAGAGTAACGAGGGTAAGCACCGCCTGATTTTTTTCATGCGTTGCGACAAGTTTTGCTAAAGTTTCCGAACGCAAAAATGGCGTATCACCATTCACGACGACAATATTATCTACGCCAGTCAAATAATTCTCCGCGCAAGAAACGGCGTGGGCTGTCCCTAATTGCTCCGCCTGCAAAACGTAACTGCAGCTTGTTCCCAAATATTTTTTAATAATTTCCGTGCCGTACCCAATAATAACCATTGGCCTTTTTGTCACGCCCGACTCCAGAACAGATCCAACCACTCTTTGGATCATCGTTTTCCCTCCGACCTCGCGCAAAACTTTTGGCAAACCAACTCCCATTCTTTTGCCCTTTCCTGCCGCCAGAATAACTACTTGGTTCATATATTTTATAATGCTTTAAAATACTCTGTGTTTGTTTCGCTCGTCCCCACCTTGGCGGAATCCCGCTCGCTTACAAATAAGATTACCCGAATCGCGGAATATTTTCAAGATTAAAAAATCGCCCGAAGCAATCTCGGACGATTTTTTGTTTTTAACTTGAAAACCCGGCACTGTCCTACTTTCCCCAAAGAGTATCATCGGGGCTGAGGTGCTTAACTTCTGTGTTCGGGATGGGAACAGGTGTGGCCACCTCGCTAGTAGCACCGGGATTTCAAGCTAAAAACGCTTGAAATTTATTTTTGTATGTTTGAACAATTCTTGTGGTTAGAATCGACCTATTAGTATGGCTCGGCTCAAATCCTTACGGACCTTACACCTGCCACCTATCAACCTTGTGTTCTTCAAGGGGTCTAATGAAATTTAATCTTGAAACCGGCTTCGCGCTTAGATGCTTTCAGCGCTTATCCGTTGCCGAACGTAGCTACCCAGCTATGCCCTTGGTAGGACAACTGGTACACTAGAGGTTCGTCCTTCCCGGTCCTCTCGTACTAGGGAAGAGTTTTCTCAAATTTCCGCGCCCACGACAGATAGGAGACCGAACTGTCTCACGACGTTCTGAACCCAGCTCGCGTACCGCTTTAATTGGCGAACAGCCAAACCCTTGGGACCTTCTCCAGCCCCAGGATGCGATGAGCCGACATCGAGGTGCCA